>QFOX01000047.1 GCA_003241645.1 Azospirillum brasilense
GGCTACGCGCTGCCCATGATCTACGGCACCGAAGTGATCGGTGGACTGTTGCTGGTGCTGGGCGGTTGGAAGCCGCTTGCATTGCTGCTGCTGGCGCCGATTACCGCCAACATCGTGCTGTACGACGTGATGCTGAACCCCTCAGGTCTTGCCATCGGCATCGTGATTGCCCTGATCCATGCGTTTCTGCTATGGGTGACCCGCAAGGCGTATGCGCCGTTGTTGGAATGCCAATGTTAAGGTCGGGATGCGCATTTTATACGTAGAGGATGATGTCCAGCTCGGTCAGGCCACCAGCTCCGGCCTGAAGGACGAGTTCGCGGTCGATTGGTTCACGAATGTGGACGATGCTGAGGAAGCGTTGCGTCAGGTCGCCTACGACATGATCGTGCTGGATATTAACCTGCCGGGGCGCAGTGGGCTTGAGTTCCTGCGTGAGCAGCGCGCCAGGGGCAATACCCTGCCGGTGCTGCTGCTCACTGCGCGCGATACCGTGCCCCAGCGGGTGCAGGGGCTGAATGCCGGGGCGGATGATTACCTCATCAAGCCCTACGATTTCGAGGAGCTGCTTGCCCGCATCGGCGCACTGGTGCGCCGCCGCAGCCAGCCCTACCGCGACGTGATGCGCTACCGCGACCTGACGGTCGATTTCTCCGGCCATATCGTGCAGCTGGATGGGGTGCCCCTGACCATTACCCAGCGCGAGTTCGATGTGCTGCGCATTCTGCTGGAAGAGCAGGGGCGCTGCCTTAGCAAAGACCAGATCGCCGAGAAGATGTATGGCTGGGACGACGAGGTCGAGAGCAACACCATTGAAGTCTATATCTCTGCGCTGCGCCGTAAACTTGGCAAAGAATATATCCGCACCATCCGTGGCCTTGGCTACCTGATGGAGAAGCATGCATGAGAACCACGTCGCTGCGCGGGCGGTTGCTCAAATCATTGCTGGTGCCAATCCTTGTGGGCATTGCCTTCGTGGGCGCAGCGTCATGTTTTTCCACTTACCATGAGGCCGCCGAAATTTACGATGCGGAGCAGGTGCATTTTGCTAAGGTGCTGCACACGCTGGCGCAGCAGATCGACAAGGCCCAGATCGTGGATATTGCCGGCGAGAAACGCCGCAACGCGTACGAAAAATATATCACCTTCCGCGTGTGGAAGAATGACGAGCTGTTCCTGCAATCCGACAATGTGCATGATTTCGGGCCCATCACCCAGTCGGAAGGGTTCAGCGACCGAATGATCGGTGATGTGCGCTGGCGCTTCTACGTGGAGCGCCGCGGCAACGTGACCGTGGAGGTGGCCGAGGAAAACGAAGTGCGCCTTGATCTGGTGCGCCACATTCTGGCGGGCGTATTCCTGCCGCAGCTCATCATCATTCCGGTGATCGCGATCATCATCGGCTTCGGTATCAGCCGCGGCCTGCAGCCGGTGGAGCGGCTTTCGCAGCTGGTACGCCTACGCAACATCAACCAGCTGGAGCCCATCTCCACGCATGGAACGGCGCGAGAGCTGCGCCCGATGGTGGATGCGATCAACGACCTGATGGGGCGGGTGAGCGATGCTATGCGCATCGAGAAGAATTTTACGAATTACGCGGCGCATGAAATGCGCACGCCGATCGCTGCACTGAAAACGCAGGCGCAGGTGATTCTGCGCACGCAGGATGCGGCTAAGCAAAAGCAGCTGGCTGCCGATTTGCTGATGACGATCGATCGCACCCAGCGCATCATCGAGCAATTGCTGACCTATGCCCGCGTGCAGCATCAGCAGGTGGCGCTTTCGCCCGTGGACCTGCGTGCGCTGGTGCTGGACGAGGTGCGCCATGTGGTGCCGCGCGCCATGGAAAAGCAGGTCACGATCAATGCCGACGCATTGGCCGAATGCACCTTGCCGCTGCAGGAAGACCTGCTGCGGCTGGCGCTTTCCAACGTGCTCGACAACGCCGTGAAATATATCGGGCAGGATGGGTGCATTACGGTGGAGCTGACGCCGGATGGCGATGGTGCCCGCCTTGCCGTGCGCGACGATGGGCCCGGCGTTAGCCCCGAGGAACGCCTGTATCTGTTCGACCCGTTCTACCGCGTGACCGGCAACAAAGCGCCCGGCGCCGGGCTTGGCCTTGCCATCGTCAAATGGGCGTGCGACCTGCAGCATATTGCCATCACGGTTGAAACGGGGCTGGAAGGCCGCGGTCTTGGCACGGTGTTCCATATTCCTGCGTCTTAAGGTTCGCTTCAGGTTGGCGCATTACTTCTACCCGTTGATACGCTACCAAACGGGAAGGATGGCTCGCTTCATGAAGAAACTGGCGCTTTGCATGCTGGCCGGCATGTGTGCATCTCCGGCCTTCGCGGTCGATAAGATCTACATGCCGTATGTGGACGCGGGTGAGTGGGAGCTGGAGTATTTCGCTAACCGCAGCGTGGACGATGACGGCGCGCTTAACAACGCGCAAGCCCATGAAATTTCGCTGGAGCATGGTGTCAATGACTGGTGGCAGACGGAAGTGTATGGCATCTGGCAGAAGGACCCCGGCAACAATCTTTCCTTCGATGCGGTGGAGTGGGAGAATATCTTTGAGTTGACCAAGCCCGGTGAATACTGGGCCGACATGGGCGCGACCATCGCCTATGAATGGACACCCGACAGCGATCAGGCCGATGCGCTGGAAGCCCGCCTGCTGTTCGCCAAACCCATTGGTAACACCATCAACGTACTCAATCTGGCGATAGAGAAAGAAGTGGGCGCCGGCACGCAGGACGATCTGGAAGCCGCGCTGCTGTGGAGCACGCGCTACAACTATTCGCCCTATTTCCAGCCCGGTTTTGAAATCCAAAGCGAGTTCGGTGAAGTGAACGACCCCTCCAGTTTCGAGGATCAGGAGCATTATGTGGGGCCGGTCTTCTACGGCACCATTCCGTTTGAAGACGAGGGCGACGAGATCGAGGGGCTTGAATACCGTGTGGGCTACCTGTTCGGCGCCAGCAGCGAAGCCAGCGATGGGCAGGTCGTGCTGCAGCTGGAATACGAGCTCGACTTCTAGCGCATCACGCGTTCGCGAACAGGCCGGGGTAAGCCGCGCTGCTACGGCTATCCGGGAAGATCGCGCTTTCCACCACATCGGCCGAAAGGCCGAGATGCTGCTGCAGCACCGCCTTTTGCAGGCTGCGCATGTCGTTCGCGGGGTAAAGGTCGCGCCCTTCGTACAGCGCATTCTCCGCCAGCGTCGGCCATTCACCGATGATCTGACCGCCGCGCACTGTGCCTCCCAGCAGGAAGGCTACGCTGCCGGTGCCATGGTCGGTGCCGCCGGTGCCGTTCATGCGCACCGTGCGCCCGAATTCGGTGACCACCAGCACGGCGGTGTCCTTCCACGCTGCGCCCATGCCGCTGCGGAACGCGCTTAGCCCTTCGGCCAGCACGCCCAAGGCCTGCGGTAGGCGACCATTATCGGTGCCTTGACCGGCGTGGGTGTCCCACCCGGTGAGGTCAATGGTCGCAAGGCGCGCGCCATCGGGCTTCACCATGAAGGTTGCGGCGTTCTTCATCAGGTCGATGAACTGGCGCTGGCCGCGCACGGCGTTACCTTTTGCCATGTCGGCCATACCACCGGCTTCTTTCAGCGCATCGCCAAACATGGGGTCGGCGGCATACATGTAGCTCACGCGGCTTAGGAAATCCGCGTCGGTTTCCGGCAGCATGGACGGCGCCCATGACTGCACCTGTTTGCTGCCCTGCATGATCAGCGGCACGCTGGGGCCTACGGCCAAGCCTTTGGTGCCCGCCATGGCCTGCAGGGTGCGCCCCAGCCAGCCGGTATTGAGCCCGTGCGGGCGGGGCGAGCCATTCTCGAGCAGGTCCTGTGCGTCGAAATGCGAGCGGTCGCGGTACGGAGTGGATACCGCATGCAGCACCAGCAGTTCCTTGCTGCCATACAGTGCATGGATGGGTTGGAGCGCGCGATGCATGGCAAAATATCCATCGAGTGGCAGCAAGGCGGTTTCCGGCAGCGCAAGCTTGCTGCGAATAGCGTGGTAATTCGCGTCCTTGATGGGGGCGATGGCGCCGAGCCCATCCATCGCGCCGCGAAGGATCACCACCATCAGGCGCTTTTCGGTGGGGGCGCTGGCGAACGCGAGGCGCGGCAGGCCAAGCACGCTGCAGCAGCTTAACGCCCCCATGCCGAGCAGGAATCTACGCCGCGTCAGGTCGGTTCCGTGGTCCATCGCTACCTCCGCTGGAATTCAGGGCTGGAAAGCAGGAAGGCCAGCCCATCCTGCGGCGAGGCGGCACCTTTGATGATGAACGCCGTTTCCTGATGCATGACCGGGCCGAACAATTGCTGCGCCAGATCCAGCGGGTTGGCTTTCGGCGGGAATTGCCGCGCAAACACTTTCGCCCATTCGATGCGTTTCATCACGCTGTCCGACGACACCCAGCCCATGGCCGTGTCGGACTCACCCGCGGGTGAGGTGGCGCTGAACATGCGGTAATTCAGCGACGCTAACTGGCGCGCCAGCTTTTGCCCATCGAAGGTGACGCCCTGCACGCGGCAGGCTGAAAGCACGTATTCATACGTCGTTTTGACCTTGGATTGCGCCATCATCCATGGCTCGGCCATGTCGATCAGCGTGGTGTAGAGCTGCTTCAGGTCACCGCCGGAATCGAGGTAGCTTTTTGCCAGCCGGTCAATGGCCGCTGGCGGTGGTGTATCGGCAATGAAATGGCGCGCCAGTTTGGTGGCAAGGTGGCGCGCGGTGGCCGGGTGCATGGCGATCATGCGCAAGGCTTTCAGCCCTTCTTCTACACCCTGTTCCTCAAAAATCTTGCCCAGCAATGTTTTTGGGCCCGGCTCGTGCAGGTTGGGGTTGTACATGAATGCCGCGTCGCGGGGTTTCACGCTCCACCCGGTGATGATCTTGGCCAGCGCGATCACGTCGTTCTGGGTGTAGCCACTGCCCACGCCCATGGTGTGCAGCTCAAGGATCTCGCGCGCGAGGTTCTCGTTCAGCCCTTTCTCGCGGCGTTGACCGCCCCGCGAATTCGGGCCGACTGAATGCGCGTTGTCGAGGTAGATCAGCATCGCCGGGTGCTGCACCACCGCAATGAGCAGGTCGGCAAAATTACCGGTGAGGTGCGGGCGGATGGCGTGCGCCTCATAGGGGTTCACCAGCGGAACGACGGGGTTCTTCTGCGCCGATACGGTGAAGTGGTTGCTCCAGAACAGCACCAGCCGTTCGATGAAGGGCTGCGTGCTTTGCACCTGCGCGTTGAAGCGCGTGGCGCATTGCTGCGTGAATTCCTGCTGCATGCGGCGGCGCAGTAATTTCTGCGCATCGGCTTCTTCTTTGGTTTTGTTCTCGGCCTTCTTGCCTTTGGGCGGGCCCATCATGTCGAGAATCTCGGAGCGTTTCGGCATCGCCGCGATCGATGGTGGGATAAGCGGATTGGCAATTTGCTGTTTCAGCCAGCCGCGCGCATCGCGCATGCTGTCGAGTTCTCCGGGCCGGGCACCCAGCCCGAAACGTGTCGTCGCAATGTAAGCCTCAAGACTCATGCGCCATCTCCGTACGATTCAGGGCACGCTACCGAACCATGCCGGGCTTGTCTATACGTAGCCGCGTATAAAGAATCAGTAGCGCAGTGCGAGGATCTCCAGATGGTCGATGCCGGCAGGCGTGCGCAGCTCTACCGTGTCGCCTACGCGGGCTTTCAGCAGTGCCTTGGCCACCGGTGATTGCCAGCTGATCTTGCCGGATTCGACCTGTACCTCATCGGCCCCCACGAGCGTCACGGTGTGTTCCGAATCGTCGTCGCGCACGAAGGTGACCGTGGCACCAAAGAACACCTGCCGCAAATGTTGCTGCTGGGCGGGGTCCACCACCTCGGCGCTTTCCAGCCGCTTGCTGAGGTAGCGCACGCGCCGGTCAATCTCGCGCAGGCGCTTTTTACCATAAATGTAATCGCCATTCTCGGAGCGGTCACCATTGCCCGCGGCCCACGAAACCACTTCCACCACCTTGGGCCGCTCGGTGTAGAGCAGCTGGCGAAGTTCCTGCTGCAATTGCGCGAAGCCAGTGGGGGTGAGGTAATATTTCTGTGGGGGCGCGGCCGCTTCTGCCGCGTCCTGCTCGGGCAGGTCGGGTTCGTCGCCGTTATCATCTTCTTTGGTGAATGCTTTGCTCATGCGCAAAGTATCGGTGGGTTTGGCGGGCCCGTCAACCGGTTGCATCCCGGGCGGGGCAGGGTGCTACCCCGCCCGGGGTTTAGTGCTTAATGCACCGGCACGTCGATGATGAGGATCTCCGCATCGCTCAGCGCGGTGATGCTCACGGCCTGCTGCGCGGTGATCTCCGCCCCGTCGCCGCGGCGCAGGGCTTCGCCACCATCCAGCGTCACTTCACCATCGGCCACCAGCACATACGCCTGATGCTTGATGGGGTGGGTGATGTGCGTGCCTTCCGCCATGCGGCCACCATAGATCGCCGCATCCTGATGGATGAACAACGCACCCGCATCGGCATGTTCTTTCATGCCGGACACCAGCAGCGGCAGTGCATCCGTCACCGGGGCTTTGGGGAACTGCTTCGCATCCCACCGGGGTGGCACGTTCATGGCGTTCGGCTCGATCCAGATCTGGTAGAGCACGGTCTCTTCGCCCTCACGGTTATGCTCGGCATGCACCACGCCGGTGCCCGCGCTCATCACCTGCACGTCGCCCGCGCCGGTGCGGCCTTTGTTGCCAAGGCTGTCCTCGTGCGTGATGGCCCCGGCACGCACATAGGTAATGATCTCCATGTTGTCGTGCGGGTGCGCACCGAACCCTGCATGCGCGGCGATTCGGTCGTCGTTGATGACGCGCAGCGTGCCGAAGCCCATGCGGTCGCGGTTCAGGTAACGCGCGAAGCTGAAATGGTGGCGGGCGTTCAGCCAGCCATGGTTGGCGTGGCCAAGGGTTTCGAATGGATAGGTACGGATCATGGTATTCCTCGATTTCATAAGCGGTTATCGCATGGTGGGAAAGATATGCACAATCTGCAAAAAAAGAAGGGCGTTATTGTCGCGCGGGGGGCTATAAATTGGTTCCAAGGAATCGCCAGTCGGCATCGTCTAACAGGCAAACAGGATCGGAATGGAACAGGAAGCCGCATGGATCACCCGTGCGCAAGCCGGTGATCGGCGGGCGTTCGAGCGGCTGCTTTCCGCCTATTATGACAGGATCTACCGCATGGCCTACCATTTCAGTGGCAACCGTACGGACGCGGCCGACATCACGCAGGAGGTCTGCCTGCGGCTGGCCACGCGGCTGGAAGGCTTCCGCGGCGATAGCAGCTTCGCCAGCTGGCTGTACCGCATCACGCTGAACTGCTACCGCGATTACTGCAAAAAAAGCAGCACGCAGCGCAACCTCGACAGCGCCTACATGGAATACGATGCGCTGGATAAGGCCGGGCAGGCCGACAGCAACCGCCAGGTGGCGCAGCTTTACCGCATGCTGGCCGGGCTTGGCGACGAACTGCGCGAGACCGCACTGCTGGTGGTGGCGCAGGAGCTGAGCCATGCCGAAGCCGGGGCGGTGCTGGGCGTGGCGGAATCGACCATTTCATGGCGCATGCACGAGGTGCGCAAGCAACTGAAACAACGGATGGAGGCGCGCGATGCATGACGATCATGACGATCCGCTGGCCCTGATGGCCCGCCACCGGGAGGCGATCACCCCCGATGCGGAAAAAAAGAAAACAGATATTTTCAATAGCTTAGAAGCTTTTGACAAAAAATATGCTTCCGCTGCCCAAGGAAAAGGATTCGGCGCGCGTCTTACGCATGCAGCCCAGATGCTGCGCCAACCTTTTACCGGAGCGAATACCATGAAAAAGACATACATGATTGCCGGCGGCCTCTGCGCAAGCGTGCTCACCGTGGGCTTAGTCACCACCTCCCAGCTTTATGATGCCAGCGAGATCGTTCGCACGACCGGCTCACACGGTCAGGGTTTTGCGGGTGGGCAAACGAAAGAAACTGTGGCCGAGCAATTGGCGGTAGGTAGCGCCGCCGGTGCGGGCGCCACAGCGGATATGGAGCTTGGTCAAGTCACTCCAGCAGCGCCTGCCATGGTCGCGGAATCCTTCGCGCCGGGCATGGAAGATGCGGCCACCGCCACCCCCATGCCTGCGCCGATGGCGACGGCCCCCATGCCCACCGGCAAGCTGATGGCACAGCGCGCCATGAGCAATGAAGTGGCGGCAAGCATTGCCATGATGCCGTCGCCGGACATCGTCGTGCAGCCGGGCTATCAGGATCAGGGCCGTGATAAGTTCACCGACATTAAGACCAACCCGACCAAACTGACGGCGGAAGAACCCGTTTCGACCTTCTCGGTGGATGTGGATACTGCGTCGTACGCCTTCGTGCGCAGCGCGCTGAACAGCAACACGTTGCCGCAGAAAGATGCCGTGCGCATCGAGGAGATGGTGAACTACTTCCCCTATGGCTACGAAGCGCCGAGCAGCAAGGACACGCCCTTCAAGGCGAACGTGGCGCTACTGCCCAGCCCGTGGAGCAAGCATAACCAGATCCTGCGCGTGGGCATCAAAGGCTACGAGATGAAGCAGGCGAAGCCGCATGCAAACCTTGTGTTCCTGCTGGATACGTCAGGCTCCATGAACGAGCCGAACAAGCTGCCGCTGCTGAAGAATTCGCTGAAGCTGCTGCTGGATACGCTGGGTGAGGATGATACCGTCGCTATCGTTACCTATGCGGGCAGTGCGGGCACGGCGCTTGAGCCCACCAAGGTGAAGGACAAGGCCAAGATCATCGCCGCGCTGGACGGGCTGCAATCCTACGGGTCCACGGCCGGGGCGGAGGGTATTCGCCAGGCCTACCAACTGGCCGAGCAGAACTTCGACAAGCGCGGCATCAACCGTGTGCTGCTGGCCACCGATGGTGACTTCAACGTGGGCATCACCGACCCCGAGGAGCTGAAAAGCTTTGTGGAACGCAAGCGCGAAACAGGCGTGTTCCTGTCGGTCATTGGGTTTGGCCGCGGTAACTACAACGACGCGCTGATGCAGACGCTGGCGCAAAACGGCAACGGCACTGCCGCCTACATCGACACGCTGAACGAAGCGCGCAAAGTGCTGGTGGAAGAAGCCAGTGCCAGCCTGTTCCCCATTGCGAAGGACGTGAAGATCCAGGTGGAATTCAACCCCGCGAAGGTCAGTGAATACCGCTTGATCGGTTACGAAACGCGCATGCTCAACCGCGAAGATTTCAACAACGATAAGATCGATGCGGGCGACATTGGTGCGGGCCACACCGTGACCGCGCTGTATGAGATCACCCCGGCGGGCAGCGAAGGCGCGAAGGTCGATCCGCTGCGCTACGGCAAGGAAAAGGCCGCGGCCAAACCTGCCGCCGATGCAAGCGATGAGCTGGCCTTCGTGAAGATCCGCTACAAGCAGCCGGAAGGTTCGGTGAGCAAGCTCATCACCACCCCGGTGACGGATGCGACGGCAACCGCGAACGATGCGGATGCGAAATTCGCTACCGCCGTGGCGGCCTTCGGTTCGCTGCTGCGTGGCGACGGCATGGTGGGCGAGTTCACTTATGATGACGTGATCGCACTGGCCCAGCAAGGCAAGGGTGCCGACGAATTCGGCTACCGTGCGGAATTCATCAACCTCGCGCGGTTGGCAAAAGCCGTACCCGCGATGGAGCCGCTGCAGCACTAGCATCTGTTCATAGGCAAGGCCGTGGCGAGCGATCGTCACGGCCATTCCTTATGGCGAATTTATGGCGCGGTGGTTATTCTATGGGTGTTTCACGCATGAACCATAAAGCAGCCTTGGTGAAACCATTACCTCGTAATGCAAGGTATGCTGCAACGAAGAAGGAGAGTGTTATGGCTAACACGAACCAACTGTCGAAGAACAAACCGCAACCCCGAAAGCAGAACGCCGCGAACGAAACGCCGCGTCAGTCGCAAAAGACACAGGGTGGCTTCAGCCAGCTTTCCCAGCAGTGGGATAAGCACTAAGCACCACAGCTAACTTCCCCAAGGAACGGCCTGCGAAAGCGGGCCGTTTTTTATTGGGCGCTGCGTTTTGCTTTTTTGCGTTTGGCAAAGATATTCAGCGCCTCCACCAGCGTCGAGAACGCCATGGACGCATAGATATAGCCCTTCGGCACATGCACGCCGAAGCCTTCGGCGATCAGCGTCATGCCGATCATGAACAGGAAGCTGAGCGCCAGCATCACCACGGTGGGGTGGCGGTTGATGAAATTGGCCAGTGGCGTTGCGGCCATCATCATCACGCTCACCGCGACCAGTACGGCAATGACCATGATCGGCACATGTTCCGTCATGCCCACGGCGGTGATGATGCTGTCGATGGAGAAGACCAGGTCAAGCATGAGGATCTGGCTGACCGCCGCGGCGAAGCCGATATTCTTCACCGGCGCGTCGAACATATCGTCGGCCTCGCCGTCGTCGGGGTCCACATGGTGGTGGATCTCTTTCGTGGCCTTCCACACCAGGAACAACCCGCCACTGATGAGGATGATGTCGCGCCACGAGAAATCCTCGCCGAAGGCGCTGAAGATCGGGTCGGTCAACTGCACGATCCACGCGACCGAAGCCAGCAGGCCAAGGCGCATCACCAGCGCAAGGCTGATACCCACGCGGCGGGCTTTGTTGCGCTGCGCCGCAGGCAGTTTGTTACTCAGGATCGAGATGAAGATAAGATTGTCGATGCCCAGCACCACTTCCATGGCGATCAGGCTGACAAGGGCGACCCACACGGCGGGGTCGGCGGCCAGCGTCATCAAATGATCCATTGCGTGTTCCTTCCATTGCTTCACCAAACCATAGCCATGCATGCGGGTTTGTCAGCATACAACCGCCAAAACCGTAACAAATCACAAGCGAAACCAGCGGTTTAGTGGCTTTCGCGCATTAACCAACTGTTAAGCGCCGCGCGCTAGAATGGGAAGGTGAACAAGGAGATGCGATGAGCCACCACCCGATCAGCCCCCGTGTGCGCGCCTGGCTTGAAGGCCCGATGCTCGAGGTCGAGGGCGGCTACAAGCCGGCCGAACGGCCCGATACGGAAACGCTGTTCGGCACCACCATCGCGCAGTGGAAACGGGCCATTCCGGCATGGGTGCGCGAAAATGGCGACGCCATGGCAGGCCTGCCGCCCGAGATCCGCGCGCGATTCACCCGCATCGAAGCCGCTGCCCGCGCCGATGACGGCACCACCCTGAACCGCGAAACCAGCGATTTGCTGCGCTACATTGGCCGCCAGCTGGAGCCGATGGGCGCAGGCGAGCAGCCCGATAGCGGCCTGCCGCGCCATTCCTATGCGCGCCCGGGCGCGGGTGTTTCCGCCAATGGCCAGCGCGAGATCCGCGCGGTGCTCGAAGTGGCATTCCAGAATTACAACGACCGCTTCATCGTGGGTGCAGGGTTCGATCGCTGGCCCGATTTCATGCAGGAACATGGCATGGATTTCGCCATTCATGGCGGGCCGCCGCGTGCCCGCTGGGCGGCGGTGAAAGCGCTGTACGAAGCGAACGTCATTAACGAGCAGGAATACCGCAGCTTCCCGCTCATCACCACCGATCAGGCGAACGGCAAATACACCTTCACCTCGACCAAGCCGAAGGGCTGGCCCGACGATGGGGAACCCGGTGACGGGCAGTTTTATTCTACTTCCGAGGCCAGCGAACGGCTTATCGGGTTCATGCAGCGCATCGACCCCTACGACCAGACGACCAAGCAATTCGTGTGGGACCGTTTCAAGGTCTGGCGCGCGACCTACAACGACCGGCTGGTCGAGAACGTGCCGGCGCTGGCGCAATACGCCAATGGCTTCGACAACCGCCTGCAGCGGCTGCACCGCCCCGGCGCGGAAGGCGCCAATGAAACGGTCTATTACCATTTCCCCGCCCAATACCGCGATGGTTTCCTGCTGTGGGACGACAAGGTCGCCATCAATATCGACGCCGTGGGGCCGGATGGCAGGGCCCATCCGCGCACGGTGGAATACACGGTCGATCGCGCCAGCGCTGCGTTCGTGGCGCTAAGCGGCGAACTGCCGCCGGGCATCGAACTGGTGCAGCCCGGCGCGAAAGACGCACGCGGCAACATCAACCGCCAGAACGTGCCCGCGCTTGCGTGGCAGAACGATGAGAGCATCACCGACGATGCTACCGGCAGGCCCGCGCCCAGTTACCGTTCCATCATGGTGGCGCTCACGCCGGGCATTCACCAGTGGCTGCGCGACGCGGCGGTGCAGCCGGGCGTGATCTATAACAGCGTGCCGATGGGCGATTTCGCCCGTGGGGCCGACGGGCGGCTGGACGACAAGCAAAGCGACTGGCTTGCCCTCATCGCCGATGCGCGCAGCGGCCTTGCCCGCATGCAGGTGGTGGACGTGCACAACGCCGTGCCCACACCGCCGGGCACCGCGCGCATGTGGGTGGGCCCGGTCGATGATCAGGCCCAGCTCAGTCAGGCAGCGCCTGCGCCGCGTGGCAACAGCCGCTAAGGCCCGGCGCGCGGCTTAAAGCGGTTGCCGCCGCACCACAAATCCCTTATGAACGCGACCACAGGAGATTTCCCCCATGTGGTCAAGCGTCATTGCCTTCCTTTCTTCCACCAGCGCGCCGTATCTGTTCTGCGGCATCATCCTGCTGGTGTTCCTTTTCGCACTGGTGGATGCATGGGCGCGCCTTTCCAGTGCGCAGATCGCGGTGAAGCGCGGCATCAACACGGTGCAGAACGCGGCGAACCGTCAGGTCTTCTTCGAGCAGTTCGAATCGCTCAGCGACCAGTTCACCCGCCAGCCGCTTTTCGCCAACGCATGGAGCGAGTTCGCCAAGACCGTCATCATCGATGGGGCGCGCCAGCTGGTGCGCATCACCCGCCGCCCGCATGATTTCTTCAACGAGCGTAGCCTCGTGAACCCCCGCATCAACCTGCGGCAGATGAGCGCCATGCCCGGCTACCTCATCAGCCTTGGGCTGTTCTTCACCTTCATCGGGCTGGTGGCGGCCATTGCCATCGCGGCGCAGGGCATCGGCAACGATGCGGATGTGAGCAAGACGCAGAACGCACTGGTCAACCTGCTGGATGTGGCGAGCCTGAAATTCATCAGTTCGGTGGCGGGCATTTCGCTCTCCATCATCCTGTCGTTCGTGCAGAAGGCGCTGCTCAACCGCGTGGGCCAGAGCATCCACAAATTCTGCGATGCGGTGGAAGCGCGCACGCAGCTCATCACCACCGAACAGCTGCTGTACCAGTGGCTGATCGCGCAGGAACAGACGACCCGCAATTTCGGCCACCTCGCCGAAGACATCGCCACGGAAGTGGCCTTGCAGCTTTCGCCGCAGGCATAGCGGGCACGCCATGAGCCAGCACG
>QFOX01000048.1 GCA_003241645.1 Azospirillum brasilense
GCGGCTGGGGCTGGAAGCCCTCGCGGCCGATGCGCCGGATTACGTGCTGGTGCATGACGCGGCGCGCCCGTTCGTTAGCCATGCGGTGATCGATGGGTTGCTGGCCGTGCTGAAGCCGGAACACGCTGCGGTGCCCGCCCTGGCCGTGGCCGACACGGTGCGCCGCCACGAAGGCGGTGCGTGGCAGGAAGTGCCGCGTGCGGGCCTGCTGCGCATCCAGACGCCTCAGGCATTCCCGTTCAAGGCGCTGCTGGCCCTGCACCAGAAAACCAATGCCGCGCTTACGGACGACGCCGCGCTCTGGCTTGAAGCAGGCCATGCGCTGGGGTATGTAGCGGGGCAGGAGGCATTGCACAAAGTGACCACGGCCGAAGATATTGCACTGGCGAATAGCCGGGTTTCATGCCGCATCGCCGTGGGCAGCGGGTATGACGTGCACGCGCTGGTGCCCGCGGGCGAGGCGGGCGTCATCCGCCTCGGCGGCGTTAGCATTGCGCACACCCACCATTTGCATGGCCATTCGGATGCGGACGTGGTGCTGCATGCGTTAGTGGATGCGCTGCTGGGCAGCATTGCCGCGGGCGATATCGGCAGCCATTTCCCACCCAGTGACGCGCGCTGGAAAGGTGCCAATTCCGAAATTTTCGTGGCCGAGGCGCTGCGGCTTGTGCATGCGCAGGGCGGCCGCCTTGAGCATGTGGACCTGACCATTATTTGCGAAGCGCCGAAGATCGGCCCGCACCGCGAGGCCATGCGCACGCGCATCGCGGCCATGCTGGGCGTGCCGGTGGCGTATGTGAGCGTGAAAGCCACCACCACCGAACAACTGGGATTCACCGGCCGCCGCGAGGGCATCGCGGCGCAGGCGAGCGTAACCGTGGCCTTGCCACGCATGGGAGAGCAGGCATGAGCAACGGTGGACTCGCCACGATGTATGGCGTCGGCAACGCCAAATTCGCCCCCGGCACATGGGGTTCGCTGGTGGCGGCGCTGCTGGCGTATCCGCTGCTACTGGTGCCGTATGGCTGGGCACTGATGGCCATTGCCGTGGTCGGTATTTCCAATTTCGGGGCCAAGGCCGCCAGCCGCTACATGCGCGAGCGTGGCATTCGCGAAGAGAAAGTGGTGCATGATCCGTCCTCCATCGTGGTGGATGAGTGGGCCGGGCAATGGCTGACCTTCACCACCTGGCACGCATGGATGTTCGCCATGACCGGCAGCGCCGATGCGGGCGTGGGCCTGCTGAACGACCTTGGCGGCTCGCCGCTGCATTTGCTGTTCGGCTTCGTGCTGTTCCGCTTCTTCGATATCCTCAAACCGTGGCCCATTCGCTGGGCCGACCGCAAGATCAAAGGCGGCTTCGGCGTGATGTTCGATGATCTGCTCGCCGGCATCGCTGCGGGCACGGTGCTGTATGCGATCTATTTCTTCGGGCCGCTCATTTCTGGCACCATGGTCGATTCGGGCGTATGAGTTTTGCCCCCGCATCCATCCATGCGCTGGCACAGCAGGTCGTTGATGCGGCGATTGCCCAACGACTGACCATCAGCACCGCCGAATCCTGCACGGGCGGCATGGTGAGCGCCGCGCTGACCGATATTCCCGGCAGTTCCGCCGTCTTTCATCGCGGCTATGTGACCTATGCGAACATCGCAAAGAGTGAAATGCTGGGTGTGTCGCTGGCGCTGCTGGGCCAGCATGGCGCGGTGAGTGAGGCGGTGGCGCGCGCCATGGCCGAAGGCGCGCTGCATGCCGCGCGGGCCGATATGGCCGTGGCCATTACCGGCATTGCAGGGCCGGGCGGCGGCAGCGAACAAAAGCCGGTGGGTACGGTGCATTTTGCCTGCGCGGTGCGCGGCAGGCCGACCGTGCATGCGCATCAGTCATTCAGCGGCGACCGCAGCGCGGTGCGGCTTGCCGCTGTTGAGCAAGCGCTGGAAATGTTACGGCAGGCGCTGGCTGCTTCCGCTGCGCTCGCCCGCTAAGTTTGCCACGCTGGCGCGGTATTCATTCAGCATGAACTTGGCCGTGTGCCCGTCGTTCAGCATGTGATCCGTTAAGGCGTTTTTTGTTTTCGCAAGCAGCGGTTTGAGCGCTTCTTTATCAACCCCCGCAGCACCGGTGCGTTCTTCGATGGCCTGCAACTGATAGCGCACGGCCAGTTGCTGCTCCGGAGTGAGCAGGCTGAAACGGTCCACGGGCTCATGAAAAACGTCACGCATCCTATGGGTTATAATGCGTGTTGGTGACGATCGTGTGACGGTCGTGCTTATTTCTTTTGTTTGTCGCGGAAGGCGCGCGCCCAGTCGGCCTTTTGCTCCTGCCGGGTGCGGGCGAGGGCCAGCGCATCCGCCTCGATATCCTCGGTGATGACCGAGCCCGCCGCCACCATGGCCCCGTCGCCCACGCTGACGGGGGCGACCAGTGCCGTGTTGCTGCCGATGAACGCCTCACGGCCAATGCTGGTGCGGTGCTTGTTGTAGCCGTCGTAGTTGCAGGTGATGGTGCCCGCGCCGATGTTCGCGTCCTCGCCCACGGTGGCGTCACCGATGTAGCTGAGGTGCGAGATCTTCGCGCCGGCGGCGACTTCCGCTTTTTTCAGCTCCACGAAGTTACCGATCTTCGCATGCTCGCCAAGGCTGGTGCCGGGGCGCAGCCGCGCGAACGGGCCGACCACGGCCTGCTCACCGATGACGCAGCCTTCCAGATGCGAGAATGCCTTGATGTGCGCGCCGCTGCCCACCACCACGCCGGGGCCGAAATACACGTTCGGCTCCACCGTCACGTCATTGGCCAGTTCGGTGTCGGCACTGAAATAGACCGTCTCGGGCGCTTGCAGCGTCACCCCGTCCAGCATGGCGGCATGACGCGCGCGCTGCTGGAAGGCGGCATCGGCCACGGCAAGGTCAGCCCGGCTGTTCACGCCCAGCACTTCCTGTGCGTCGGCCTCCACGGCTACAGCGCTCAGGCCTGCATCCACCGCGATCTGTACCACGTCGGTCAGGTAATATTCGCCCTTGGCATTCTGGTTGCCGATCTTCTCCAGCAATTCCCATGCGACGTTGCCGCGCAGGGCGATGACGCCGGAATTGCACAGGGTAATTTTTTTCTGTTCCGCCGTTGCGTCCTTCGCTTCGACGATGGCGGTAAGCGCGCCGCCCGCATCCACCACCAGGCGGCCATAATCGGCAGGATCTTCTGGCGTGAAGCCCAGCACGGCCACGGCGCGGCGCGCGTCGCGGTTTAGCGCTTCCAGCAGCGCGTTGATGGTTTCGGGGCGAATGAGTGGCGTGTCGCCATACAGCACCACGAGGTTGCCTTCAAAACCCTCCAACGCCTCTTTCGCCGAGAGCACGGCGTTGGCCGTGCCCAGTTGCTCGTGCTGCGTGGCGATGCCCACCTCTTCGCTGAAGCTGTGGCCCACGCTTGCTACCGTGTGCATGCCCGGCGCGATCACCAGCACTTGCGGTTCCAGCCCGGCGGCCTCGGCGGTGTGCAGCACATGCGCCACCATGGGGCGGCCTGCGACCTTGTGCAGCACCTTCGGCAGTTGGGATTTCATGCGCGTGCCCTTGCCAGCGGCAAGGATAATGGCAGCGGTGGGAAGGGCGGTTTTGTTCTTTGTCATGGCGCGTAACCTGCTATGCTGCGCGCCATCAGTCAAGGAGAGCCTCATGCCCGCGTTATTTGCCCTGTTGCCCTACGGGTTCTGTATCCTGCTCAGCGTGGGCATGTTCGTGCTGTGGCGCAAGCTGATGGTGGCGCAGGCGCTGGATGCCGCCCACCAGGTGGCTGAGGCGAAGGCCCAGCAATTGCTGGACGAAAATAGCCGCCTGCGCGAGCAGCTGGGTGACGCCGAGCGGCAGATGGACACGCTGCGCGCCTCGATGTTCGACCTCGAGAAGCGCGAGGCGCTGGCCCTGCAGAAAGTGGAAGCGACTGAGACGCGCCTGCGCGAGTTCGACGAGGCGAAAAAGCAGTTCGAGCAATACGCCAAATCGGCCGCGCTGAGCACCGCGAACGAGCTTTCCAACAAGCTGCTCACCGACCACCAGCGCGCCCGCGAAGAAACCCACAAGCAGTTCGAGCAGTTCACCAAACTGGCGACCGACCAGCTGACGCAGAAACAGCAGGAGCTGGCATCGACCCTTGGCAAGGTGCAAGGGCAGGTGGATGCGTCGACCAACCAGCTTTCCGTGCTGGTGCGCGCCATGCAGAACCCCATCGGCGCGGGGGCCGAGGGCGAGATCGTGATGAATAACATTCTGCAGCAGCATGGCTTCACGCCCGGCGTGGATTATGAGCTGCAGGTGCACCTTGCCAGCGACGAGGGCGTGTTGCGCCCGGATTGCGTCATCTACCTGCCGAACCAGCATGCCATTATCGTGGATTCGAAGGCCTCGCAGCACGTGTTCGCGCTGTTCCGCACCGAAGGCACGCCCGAGTTCGACGCGGCGTTCCGCGACATCCAGAAGACCATGCGCGACCACGCCAAAGCGCTTGGCGGCAAAACCTATCAGGAATCGCTGCGCAAGCTGAAGAACCGCCACGACCAGCCCATTTCGCGCACCACGCTGGTGATGTTCATTCCGAATGACGAGGTCGTTACCCGGTTGATGCAGAAGGACCCGAACCTGATGCAGTATATGCGCGACCACAATATCGTGCTGGCTGGCCCGGCTACGCTCTCGGGCCTGTTCCTGACGGCGCGCGCGCTCATCAACGAAGCACGGCAGGTGGATGCGCAGGCCGAGATCATGGAGCTGACGCGCGAGCTGATGGCGGATTTCATCACCTCACTCGGTTATGCGGATGACGTGATGAAAGGCATCACCAACAGCGCCAAGGCGTATGATAAATTCGGCGGTAGCTTACGCAACGCGCTGTCGAAAATGCGCAAGCTGAATACCAAAGGCGTGTCGCCCGCGAAGAACAAGCAGATCCCCAGCGGGCTGGCGCGTTACAGCATCCACAAGGAAGACGATGTGCTGCAGCTGGAAGCCGAAGAGGCAGCGACCGTGCTGAGCATTAAAGGCGACGTGGCGTAAATGCATGCCTACCATGTTTACATCATGGCAACCGGCAGAAACGGGACGTTCTATGTCGGCATGACATCGGACTTGGCACGCCGAATCTACGAACATCGGGAAAGATTGGTTCCCGGATTTACCAAACGATATGCGGTGAAGCGATTGGTCTATTACGAAACGCATAGTGATGTTCACGAAGCCATCCGGCGCGAGAAGGCATTGAAGCGCTGGACGCGGCAAAAGAAGATGCACGCGATTGAAGAGAATAACCCCGACTGGGAAGATTTATTCCACGACCTCAATCAATAGTGTCATCCCGGCCGAAGCGCCGGGATCCCGCCGGGACGTAACAACGTGGCATGGCCGGATCCCGGTGTTGCGTACGCAAACCGGGATGACACCCTACAACGATTAGTAGCTGACGCGGGCGCTGAGTGCGGCACCGAGCGTGCCGTCATCGAGGTAATCCAGCTCGCCGCCCATGGGAATGCCTTGGGCGAGGCGCGTTATTTTTACAGGGAAATCGGCAAGGCGTTCGGCCACGTAATGCGCGGTGGTCTGCCCCGCGACGGTGGCGGAAAGCGCCAAGATCAATTCCTGAACTTCGCCGGCACGGATGCGCTCAATGAGCGGTTCGATGCGCAGTGCATCCGGCCCGCGGCCATCAATGGCGGAAAGCGTGCCACCCAGCACGTGGTAGCGCCCGCGGAACACCCGCGCGCGTTCCATGGCCCACACATCGGCCACGTCTTCCACCACGCAGAGGCTGCTGGCATCGCGTCCCGCATCGGTGCAGATGTCGCACGGGTCGGTGTCGCCCAGCGCACCGCAGGTAGTGCACGTTTTTACTTCGGCTAGCGCGGTGTTCAGCGCATGCACGAGGTGGGGAATGCGCTGGTCCTTCTGCTTCAGCAGGTGCAGGCCCAAACGCCGTGCCGAACGCGGGCCCACACCCGGTAGCCGGGCGAGCTCGTTGATGAGGCGTTCAATGGCGTTGGTAGACATAGGTTACCAGTGAATGGTGAATGGCGAATGGTGAATAGTAGTATTAGTCAACGAACTGCCACTCACGATTCACCACTCACAGCGTTCTTAAAATGGCAGTTTCATGCCCGCGGGCAGGTTCAGCCCACCGGTGACACTGCCCATGGTGTCGGCGACCATCGCGTCCATTTTATCCTTCGCATCCGCATGCGCGGCGATGATAAGGTCTTCCAGCATTTCGCGGTCATCCATCGCCGCGTCGCTGATGCTGATTTTCGTGAGCGCCCCTTTGCCGGTGAGGGTGAGTTTTACCGCACCGCTGCCCGACTGGCCTTCCACTTCGCGCGATTCGAGGTCGCTTTGCGCCTGCGCGAGTTTGGTTTGCATTTCCTGTGCTTGTTTCAGCATTTTCTGTATGTTCACGAGGGGCTCCTAGGCTTTCTTGTTCGGTACGAAATCAAGCACCGTGGCTTCGGGGAAAGCATCCATCACGGCGCGGACTTTGGGGTGGTTCAGCGCGTATTCACGCATTTTGGCGGCGGCGGCCTGGCGCATTTCACGAATGGTGGGGGCGCCTTCCGCATCCGTCACCAGCACCACGTGCCATGGCATGCCCGTCCACTCCGCAAGGCGGCGGTTCAGGCGCGCGGGCACATCCGGTGCAAGGTGCGTGACCGGCTTCACTTCAAGGCGGCCGGGGGCGAATTTCACCAGCCGCAGGTCGGCGATCAGGTGGGTGGCCAGCATCATCTCGCGGCGCTGCTCGAACAGCGCGACCAGCTCGTCGTAGCTATGCAGTTCCACCACGGGCTGGGTCTGCTGCTGCGGCTTGGTGGCCATGGCGGTAGCGGCACCGCCACTGCGCATGACGGGGCCGGCGCTGGGCGCGGCCGCGATGCTGCTGCCGCCCACGGCGGGCGACAAGGTGTGCACACCCGCTGAAGCGCTGGGTGCGGCGCTGCGTGGGGCAGGTTGGGCGTTACCCGCCGGGGCAGGCACATTCCCACCAGCTTGCACGGCCCGCACCAGTTCGGCGGGGCTAGGCAGTTGCGAGGCATAGCCCAGCCGCACGAGGATCATCTCCAGCGTGGCTTTGGCGTTGCTGGCATGGCGAAGCTCGTCGGCCCCGCGGGTGAGGATCTGCCACGCGCGTGTCAGCGCGGGCACGTTCACCCGCGCCACCATGGCCTGCGCCAGCTGCTGCTCGGCGGGCGAGAAATTCAGGTTCTGCGCCAGCTGCGGGGCGGCCAGAATGCGCGTCAGGTAATGGGTGATGTCGAGCAGGTCACTCAGCAGCATGGCCGCGTCGGCGCCTTGCGTGTGCAACTGGCTGGCCTGCGCCAGCGCTTTGGCGGTGTCGCCGCTGAACAACGCATCCAGCAGCGCGAAGACCTGCGACTTATCGGCGAGGCCGAGCATGTCGCGCACGGATTCAGCCGTGATGGTCACGTTGCCCTGCGCGTCGGTGTGCATGGCGATGGCCTGATCGAGCAGCGACAGCGAATCGCGCACTGAACCTTCGGCCGCGGCCGCGATGAGCAGCGCGCAATCCTGCGGCAGGGTAATGTTCTCTTTCGCCGAAACATTCACCAGATGCTGCGATAGCTCATCCATCTCCACGCGTTTGAGGTCGAATTTCTGGCAGCGCGAAATGATGGTAACGGGAATCTTGCGGATCTCGGTGGTTGCGAAGATGAATTTCACATGCGGCGGCGGTTCCTCCAGCGTTTTCAGCAGCGCGTTGAACGCGCTTTTGCTGAGCATGTGGACCTCATCGATGATGTAGATCTTGTAGCGGGCCGACACGGGCGCGTATTGCACCGAATCGATCAGGTCGCGCATGTTATCGACGCCGGTATTGCTCGCCGCATCCATCTCGATCACGTCCACATGCCGGTCTTCTGCAATGGCGACGCAGTTGCTGCACACGCCGCAGGGCGTGGTGGTGGGCTCGCCCTGGCCATCCGGCCCGATGCAGTTCAGCCCGCGGGCAATGATGCGCGCTGTGGTGGTCTTGCCGATGCCGCGAATGCCCGTCAGCACGAAGGCATGCGCGATGCGGCCCGAGGCGAACGCGTTCGTCAGCGTGCGCACCAGCACTTCCTGACCGATAAGGTCAGCAAAGGTCTGCGGGCGGTATTTACGGGCTAAAACACGATACATGCGGTGAACCTAGTGCGCCGTCGCCCCATAGTCGAGGGGGGAATCGGGGTTATCCACGGCCTTGGGATGCGCCGATCTGCATGGACAGGCCCACAAGATGGCGCAAAAGCAAAGCATTGTCGTGTAGGCTGCGCAGGTTGGGGGTTGCCATGTCCACCGCGGGGTGCAGGCGGAAGTTGGTGGCGTTGTGCTGCACAGGCACGTAAGGGTTGCGGTCCGTCGCATGGAAATGCGGATCGGTGAAATTGGGCGGGATGGCATCATGCAGGGCCTGCACGTATACATCCTCGCGCAACGGTTCAGTAGCGGCATGAATGGGCGGATTCACGACCAGCACTTTCAGCCCGGGCCATTGCTCGCGTAGGCGGGCCAGCCAGCGGAAGGTGGAGGGTTTCTCAAGGATACCGTCCGGGATTACGATCGCATCCAGCTGTTCCTGTTTGTCAGGATTCCAGCGGTTGACTTTGTTATGCTTGGCGATCTGTGCATCGATGATCTGAAGATGCTTGTCGAGATGTTCGAAACCCGTGAAATGGCCGGCATTAGTCGCAGGGAATTTCTGGGTGAAATGGTAGAACTGGATGCCATCGACCGATTGCAGCAATTCCGGCCGCTTGAATAGCTTTTCCGTATCAAGCTGGCGGTCGCGCAGCGCTTGCGGATGCTTCAGGCCCTGCGCCTGCAGGAACGGCACCGAACTGTTATGGCTATCGAGAACGAGGACATGTTTCATGCACGCCTCTTTAACATAGCGGCGTCGGACCAACATGAAGCTTTTATGAAAGGTGGCTGGCGGACGACCCGCCGACAAATTCACTGCGGCTGCTGCCTTTCGGCCCTGACCGGGTTCGCGAGGATCAACGTCCGCCGCCAGCCGATTTGGTATGTAGGGTGCGGGCTGCATGCATGCAAGAAGAAAGCTTGATGGTGGCTTTATCAAAAGCGCCGTTACGCCGTATCGCCCCTTGCCGCGGGCTGGGGCATGGTGGGTTCGTTGCCGCTAGGCAGCCAATTTCATTCACTTAATGGAGATACCCATGTCGGTTAAAGGTAACATCAAAGAAGCAGCTGGTTTCCTCAAAGAAGAGACCGGTGAGATCCTGAAGAACGATAAAATGGCCCGCGAAGGCCGCAACCTGCGTAACGAAGGCCGTATGCAGGATGGCGAACTGCCGAAAATGACCCCGATCGGCAAAGACCATAAGTAGTCCATCCGTGCCCTCGTGGCATGAATGACACGCTTAGACCACCCCGGTGCAAACTGGGGTGGTTTTGCGTTTGTGGGCTTGTTTTGCCTGCAGTGCCTTGCTAAAAACCTAGGATTAGACCCGAAAACGGGCGTTGCACCATCGGCAGATCGTCAATCTTCTTAACCCCTCATGGAGACCATGCATGGTGGGACGTTTGCTGTCGGCCATTCCTGTGCCTTCGCTGTTGCGCCGTCGCGCCGGCGAATGCATGGCGCTTGGCTTCGTTCTGTTCGGTGTGCTGCTGGCCGCCGCGCTCATGACCTACACCACCAGCGACCCTTCGTGGAACCAGACGGGCGACGTGCCGGTGCAGAACGCGCTGGGCAGCGTGGGCGCCAACATTGCCGACCTGCTGAAACAGACCGTGGGCTGGATGTCGGTCATGGTGGTGGTCGCGTTCTTTGGCTGGTCGTGGCGGCTCATCATGAAAGACGACAACCTGCAACTGCGCTGGCGCTTTGTGGCGCTGCTGTTCGCGCTGGTGAGTGGTTCCACGCTGCTGGCGCTGCTTGCGGCCAGCAGCGGTGCGCCGTGGCTGGCAACGGCCAGCGGGCCGATTGGCATTGTCATGGGCAACGCGCTGGTGCCGCTCATCACCGTGTGGGGCGTGGTAGCCCTCATGGGGTTGATGTTCGCTGCCTCCTTGCCGGTGGCCATTGGCCTGCGCCTGCATGAATGGGTGGCGATCTCCATCATGCTGCGCCGTGCGGGGGCCTATGCCGCCGCGGGCTTCATGGGGGTGATGGCATGGATCCGTGGCCGCGCCGACCGCAGTGAGGACGACGAGGAAGAATACGACGAGGACGAGGAATACGAGGACGAAGACGCACTCGACGAGGACGAAGACGCGGATGCGGAGGAGGACGAGGAAGACGACCGCGACCTGCTTGGGCCGCGTCTGGAATCGAAGCCGAAAAAACGCATTGAAGCGAAGAAGGCCAAGAAAGCCTCCGATCAGGGCGCGCTGGACCTGCGCAGCCGCAGTGGTGCCTACACCATGCCCAGCCTGAACCTGATGAGCAAACCTTCGGGCAAGGGGCCCAAGCAGCTTTCGGAAAGCGCGCTGGAACAGAATGCGCGCCTGCTGGAGAGTGTGCTGGATGATTTCGGCGTAAAAGGCGAGATCACGCGCGTGCGCCCCGGCCCGGTGGTCACGCTGTATGAACTTTCGCCCGCACCTGGCATCAAATCCAGCCGGGTGATCGGCTTGGCCGACGATATCGCCCGTTCCATGAGCGCCATTTCGGCGCGCATTTCGGTGATTCCGGGGCAGAACGCGCTGGGCATCGAGCTGCCGAACGCACACCGCGAAACTGTGTACATGCGCGAAATGCTGGAGGACGACGCTTACGAAAGTACCGAGGCAAAACTGCCGCTGGTGCTGGGCAAGGACATTTCCGGCGAGCCCATCATCGCCGATCTGGCGCGCATGCCGCACGTGCTGGTGGCGGGTACGACCGGTTCGGGTAAATCGGTCGCCATCAACACCATGATCATGAGCCTCGTCTACCACATGACGCCGGAGCAATGTAAGTTCATCATGATCGACCCGAAGATGCTCGAGCTGTCGGTGTACGACAACATTCCGCATTTGCTGTCGCCGGTGGTGACCGAGCCGGGCAAAGCCGTGGTGGCGCTGAAATGGGCCGTGAAGGAAATGGAGCAGCGTTACCGCCTGATGAGCAATCTCGGCGTGCGCAACATCGACAATTACAACAAGCGCCTTGAGGAAGCCCGCAAGAAAGGCGAGGAGCTGACGCGCACGGTGCAGACCGGTTTCGACCCCGAAACGGGCAAGCCCATCATGGAAAAACAAGCCATGGACATGAACGCGCTGCCCTACATCGTGGTGATCGTGGATGAGATGGCCGACCTGATGCTGGTGGCGGGCAAGGATATTGAATCCAGCATCCAGCGTCTGGCGCAAATGGCGCGCGCGGCGGGCATCCACATTATCATGGCGACGCAGCGCCCCTCGGTGGATGTCATCACCGGCGTGATCAAGGCGAACTTCCCCACCCGCATTTCGTTCCAGGTGACCAGCAAGATCGATTCGCGCACCATTCTGGGTGAACAGGGCGCCGAGCAGCTGCTGGGGCAGGGCGACATGCTGTATATGGCCGGTGGCGGGCGCATCACCCGGGTGCACGGGCCGTTCATTTCCGATAAGGAAGTGGAGCAGATCGTGGCCTACCTGCGCACGCAGGGCGAGCCGCAATACGACGCCGCCGTGACCTTCGACGAGGAAGCCGAATCCGAGAATGGTGAGCTGTTCGACGAGGACGAGACCGAAGCCGACAAGGCGCTGTATCGCCAGGCCGTCGAGATCGTGGTGCGCGACCAGAAGGCCAGCACCAGCTACGTGCAGCGCAAGCTGAAGATCGGCTACAACCGCGCGGCCCGCATCATCGAGAAAATGGAGCAGGAGGGCATCGTCGGTGCGCCGAACCATGTGGGCAAACGTGAAGTGTTGGAGCGGTAGGGGCCATGAAAATAGGGCATCTGCAGTGTCGTTCGCGTGCTCGCCTCGGTCATGTGCATGGCCGTACACTCCCTCGCTGCGCGCGCGTACTCCGCGCATCTACCCGGTTTTGATGTCCCCTGAACGTTGAGTTTTTTATGCGTTATTCGATCATTTTCCTTATTCTCGCCGCACTCATGCTGGTGCTGCCGACCGAGCGCGTGAAGCGTGACGAATCGCGCCCGACCCCCATCGACCTGGTGATGAGCGACGAGCAGCAAACCGTGGTGGTAACGTGGCTGGACGGGGCGGTGAGCCACCTGCAAAGCCTGTCGCCCACCGGGCAGTTGCTGGTGATGGCGACGTTCATCATCCTCATCATCAACGCAGCGATCGTGGTGGCGTATCTGGTCAATAGTGTGGCGGCCATTCTTGGCAT
The DNA here is from genome assembly GCA_003241645.1 of Azospirillum brasilense. GTDB lineage: Bacteria > Pseudomonadota > Alphaproteobacteria > Rickettsiales > UBA3002 > QFOX01. Next base: position 12,328 of record QFOX01000048.1, read on the forward strand.
CGGCCTTTCGGTCGTGCTGTTGCTGGGGCTGGCGAGCTTCGCGCTGCTGGGCTGGTGCGTGGGCTGGGCCCGCCCGCGGCGTGCATTGGCGCTGCACCTGAAGAACCATGCGGAATTCGGCCCGTTCGTGGGGCGGGTGCGCACCATGCTGTGGAAGCGCCGCTTCAAGCGCGCCGCCCGCGAGCATGGTTTTTCTACGGTGTCGTCATAAAACTGACGCATGCGGTAGTTAAGCTGTTGCCTATGAAACAGCCGATCACACCGCTTGATAACCCACAATACGATGCCGTGCTTGCCCGTTGCAGTAACGAGGAACTTGCCCGTATTCAGGTCTTCCACATGGCGCAGCTGGATGAAGCGTTGGAGCGCGCGCCACATCTGGAGCACCCCAGCGTGGTCACGGTGCAGCGTTGTCTTGCCTCGGTGCATCGCGTGATCGAGACGCGCCACGCGCAGAAAGGCGCGTGACAGCCCGCAGGGCTTTCGCTACAGCTTGCGTATCAGGAGAAACCTATGCGCCGTTTGCTCACCATTCTTATCGCTGCCCCGTTGCTGCTTGCGGCCAAGCCCTTGCCGTGGGCCAACCACAATGAAGAGATCAAGCGCGTGGAAGGCTACCTGACCGGGCTTTCCACCATCGTGGCGGATTTCAGCCAGGTGGCTGCTAATGGCGAGCTTTCGGAGGGCAAGTTCTACCTGAAGCGCCCGGGCAAAATGCGCTGGGAATATGCGCCGCCCACGCCCATCCTGCTGGTCAGCAACGGCAAGGTCATCACCTATTACGACGCCGAGCTGGATCAGGTGAACTACGTGCCGGTGGACGATACGCTGGCCGGCTTCCTCGCGCAGGATACCATTGTGCTGAATAGCG
>QFOX01000049.1 GCA_003241645.1 Azospirillum brasilense
CTCAAATGGTGGTCCAGTACCACCACGGGCACACCACGCGCGTTCGCATGCGCAATGGGTGCGTGCGCCAGCGTGCCGCAATCCACCGTAATGATAAGGCTGGCGCCCGCATCAATCAGCGTATCGAACGCGGCGATGCTCGGCCCGTAGCCTTCCTTCGCGCGATCGGGAATGTAGGGCAGCAGCGTCACGCCCAGCGGCGTCAGGTAATGCCACAGCAGCGCGGTCGAGGTGGCGCCATCCACATCGTAATCGCCGAACACGGCGATCTTCTCACCGGCGCGCATGGCCTGCACCACCGTCTGCACGGCTTTGTCCATATCCTTCAGGTGGAAGGGATCGGGCATGGCGTCACGCAGGGTAGGATTCAGGAAATCTGGCGCATCATCCACCGCCACCCCGCGGCCGACGAGCAGCTCGGCCAGCAATTCGGGCATGCCATGCTGCTGCGCCATGGCCAGCACGGCGCGGTGGTCATGGGCGCGGGGCACCCATGCAAGGCCGGAGGCGGTCGTGTGCGCAGCGATTTGCATGGCTCTGCTGTAGTCGTTTTCGCACGTGCTGAAAAGCTTTTGCCCACCGGCGGGGGTTTTGTTATACATATTGCTATGCAGCAACGCGGCTTTACCCTGGTCGAACTATCCATTGTGCTGGTCATTATTGGCCTGCTGGCCGGGGGTATTCTGGGTGGGCAATCGCTGATCCGCGCGGCGGAAATGCGCACCGTCAGCACCGATATGCAGCGCTTTGCCACGGCCGTGAACGTGTTCACCGACAAGTATTTCTCCCTGCCCGGCGACTTCCGCGACGCGACGCGCTTCTGGGGCTATAGCGGCACCACCGTGTCGCCCGCCTGCGTGACCAACAGCGCCGCGGCCGCCGCCACCCCCGGCGCGTGCGATGGCAACGGCAACGGCACCATCGAGGATGCGACCGCCGCCAACCGCGCGGGCGAATCCTTTCAGGCATGGAAACAACTGGCCCTCGCCGGGCTGGTGGAAGGCACCTACACCGGCAATGCGGGCGCGCTGGCCAACGGCCACTACATTCCCGGCACCAACACGCCGCGCTCCAAGGCCGGCAGCAACGTGGGGTGGATGCTGACCTACATCAAGAACGACACCACGCCGGTGGTCAGCAGCCATTTGCTGAACGTGAATTACCTGAACTGGATGGGCGTGGGCGATACCGCCAGCAACGGGGCCGACGGCAGCTGGTCGGACGATGGATTCCTGAAGAATGAAGAAGCCTGGAACATCGACACCAAGCTGGATGACGGGCTGCCCGGCCAGGGCAAACTGCACGCCATGGGCATGGACACTGGCTGCACCACCAGCGCCAGCGGCACCGACCGTGCTGCGCCGTATAACCTTGCACTCACGCGCAGCAATGCGTGTGCGCTACTGCTGAATTACACGCGCTAAAACGCTTAGATCTCGGTCTTCAGGCCGAAATTATGCTGCGCTTCCACCCAGCGAATGGTGCCGGTCTTGCTGCGCATCACGATGGAATGCGTGGTCGCACCGCCGGGGAAACGCTTCACGCCCTTCAGCATCGAACCGTCGGTGACGCCGGTGGCAGCGAACATCACATCGCCTTTGGCCATATCGAGGATGGAATATTTGCGGCTGAAATCCGTGATGCCCATGCGCGCGGCACGCTCTTTCTGCTCGTCCTCGCCGTCGAACAGCAGGCGGCCCTGCATCTGCCCGCCAATGCTGCGCAGCGCGGCTGCCGCCAGCACGCCTTCGGGTGCGCCGCCAATGCCCAGATACATGTCGATGCCGGTGGTGGCCGTCGCGGTGGCGATGACACCGGCCACGTCCCCATCGGGAATCAGCTGCACGCGGGCGCCTGCTTCGCGCAGATGCGCGATCTTCTCTTCGTGGCGGTCACGCTTAAGGATGGTGACAATCAGGTCGCTGACCTCTTTGTTCTTGGCCAGCGCAAGGTTCTTCAGGTTCTCTTTGATGCTCGCATCCAGATCCACCACGCCCTCCGGCAGGCCGCCGCCCACGGCGATCTTGTCCATGTACACATCCGGCGCATGCAGGAAGCCGCCATGCTCGGCCATGGCCAGCACGGCCAGCGAGTTGGGCCCGGCGGTGGCGCAAATGGTGGTGCCCTCCAGCGGGTCCAGCGCGATGTCGATGCGCGGGCCGGTGCCGGTGCCAACTTTTTCGCCGATATAAAGCATGGGCGCTTTGTCGCGCTCGCCTTCGCCGATCACCACGGTGCCGTCAATGGTCAGGCCATTGAGCGCTTCACGCATGGCGTTCACCGCGGCCTGGTCGGCATCCTTCTCGCGGCCACGGCCGATCCAGTGCGAACTGGCCAGCGCGGCTGCCTCGCTCACGCGCACGGCTTCCAGCGCGAAGTTGCGGTCCATGATCCACTCTTTGGTGGCGGGTTCGTTGCGGTAAGCGGGGGCGGTCATGGAAAACTCCTAAGGTTCGATGCGTAACACCACCGGCGGCTCCACGCTCACCGGCAGTTTGGCAATGGTATCGGCCGCGCGTTTCACCGCGGCCTCCGACGTGTCGTGCGTGATGACGATCACCTGCGCGGAATGCCCGGCAATGACCGCACGCTGCGTGATGGAATGCACCGAGATGGATTGCTCGGCGAACGCACGCGTGAATTCGGCAAGCACGCCGGGTTCATCCTTCAGCGACAGGCGCAGGTAGTAGCAGCCCGCATGCGCATCCAGCGCGGCGGGTTCGGCGGCGTGCAATGCGTCGGCCTTCACGGTGAAAGGTGCATAGCGGTCGCCACGCGCGATGGCGATCAGGTCGGCCACCACGGCGCTGGCGGTGGGGCCTGCCCCGGCGCCACGGCCTTCGAACACCACGCGGCCCACGGCGTTGCCTTCCACCTGCACGGCGTTGAACGAGCCTGGAATGACCGCCAGTGGCGAGCCGTTCGGCACGAGGCACGGATGCACGCGCTGCAGCAATTTTCCGTCTTCCATGCTGGCGATGCCGAGCAGTTTCACGGTGTAGCCGAAGCTCGCGGCGTATTCGATGTCGCGCAGCGTGATGCGGCGAATACCTTCGATGTGCATGCGCGCAAAATCGGGGCGCGTGCCGAATGCCAGCGACGCGAGGATCGCGGTCTTGTGTGCGGCATCGATCCCGTCCACATCGAAGCTGGGATCGGCCTCGGCGTAGCCAAGCTGCTGCGCGTCGGCCAGCACGTCGGCAAAGTCGCGGCCTTCGCTGGCCATGGTGGTGAGAATGTAATTGCAGGTGCCGTTGAGAATGCCCGCCACGCGCGTGATGCGGTTGGCCGCAAGGCCGGAACGCAGTGCCGCGATGATGGGAATGCCCCCCGCCACCGCTGCTTCGAATGCCAGCACCACGCCGCGCGCTTCCGCGGCCTGCGCCAGCGCATGGCCATGATGCGCGATGAGTGCCTTGTTGGCGGTAACCACATGCTTGCCGTTGGCGATCGCACGCTCGATGAGCGTTTTAGCCACGCCCTCCTGCCCGCCGATCACTTCGACGATGATGTCGATATCGTCCGCATCCGCCAGTGTGGTGGCGTCGCTCACCACGCGGATACCGTCCAGCGCCACGTCACGTTTTTTACTGGCATCGCGCATGCTCACGGCAACCACCTGAAGGGTCGCACCCGCGCGCGCGGCGATCATCTCGGCGTTCTCGCGCAGCAGGTTCAGCGTGCCTGCCCCTACCGTGCCGAGGCCGGCAATGCCAATGCGAAGGGTCTGGCTCATGCGGCGCTCTTGAGTTGTTGTTTCACGGTTTCCGCGTCTTTGGCGAGGAAGGCCTTGATGTTGCGCACGGCCTGACGCAGGCGGTGCTTGTTCTCCACCAGCGCGATGCGCACATAGCCGTCGCCATACTCGCCGAAGCCGATGCCCGGCGCGACCGCCACCTCGGCCTGATCGAGCAGCAGCTTGCTGAACTCGAAGCTGCCAAGCTCGGCATATTGCGGCGGCAATTTCGCCCAGATGAACATGCTCGCCTTGGGTGATTCCACCATCCAGCCCGCTTCGTGCAGGCCTTTGACCAGCACGTCGCGGCGCTCTTTGTACATGGCGCGCATCTGGTCCACGTAATCCTGCGGGCCGTTGATGGCAGTCACCGCTGCGGCCTGAATGGGCGTGAAGGTGCCGTAATCGAGGTACGACTTAATGCGCGTGAGCGCATGCACCAGCGTGCGATTGCCTGCCGCAAAACCCACACGCCAACCGGCCATGGAATAGGTCTTGCTCATGCTGGTGAATTCGATGGCGATGTCCTTCGCGCCTTCCACCTGCAGGATGGACGGCGGCGGCGTGTCGTCGAAATAGATCTCGCAATAGGCCAGGTCCGAGATGATGTAGACGCCGTAGGATTTGCACAGCGCCACGAGCTTTTCGTAGAAATCGAGGCCGACCACTTCTGCGGTCGGGTTGCCCGGATAATTCACGATGACGGCTACCGGCTTAGGCTGCTGGTGTTTGATGGCGCGCTCGAGCAGCTCAAGGAAATCCGCGCCCTCGGTCATGGGCAGGTAACGAATGGACGCCCCCGCGATCACCGGGCCATAGGCGTGGATGGGGTAGCACGGATTCGGCGTCACGATCACATCCGCCGGGCCGGTAATGGCCTCCACCAGATTGGCGAGGCCTTCCTTCGAGCCGATGGTGGTGATGACTTCCGTTTCCGGGTCCAGCGTCACGCCGAAGCGGCGCTTGTAATAGGCCGCTTGCGCTTTGCGCAGGCCCGTGATGCCGCGCGACACGGAATAGCCGTGCGCGGTTTCGTCCAGCGCTACTTCGCGCAGTTTCTCGATCACGTGTTTTGGTGGCGCGGTGTCGGGGTTACCCATGCCAAGGTCGATAATGTCGCGCCCGGCGGCACGGTGCGCCGCCTTGATCTTGTTGACCTCGGCAAATACGTAAGGTGGCAGGCGACTGATTCGGTAAAACTCATCCATGGTGCAATGCATCTAAAAGGTTAGGCATTGCACATTAGAAGCGCAGGCCGCGATGTCAACGGCGATACGCGTAGCGCGACGTCGGCAGGAATTGATTTGCCATGCGGCTGCCGGTCGGTGCCATGGCGGTTTGCGTCGCGCCGCTGCCCGAAGCCATGGGGTCGAACCCCGGCGGGCGCAGCTGGATGGGCTCAAGCCCCGCCGTTTGCATGGGTGCCGCGGCTGCGGGTGCAGGTGCGGCCGTGCCCATGGGCAAATGGTCCATCTGGATCGGGGCTTGCGCGCCTTTCCCCGGCGCAGGGGCAGCAGCAGGAGCCATGGTGGGCGCGGGCGCTGCCTTCAGCGGCGGCGGTGGCGGCAGGTCGGCAATGCCACCGCGCACTTGCGCAGCGGGCGGCACGCTTACAGCTGCAGGGGCCGGTGCATTCATCGGCGCGGCGGCGGGGGCAGGCATGGGCGCGGGTGCATTCCCCGTGACCGCACGGGTCGAGGGCAATTCGGAAAGCATCGAGGGCTCGGCCGCGGCATCGCGCTCAAGCTGCACCTTCGCTGCCTCGGTCTGCACGCGTTGCTGCTCCAGTTCGGTGCGCACTTTGGCCAAACGCTCCGAAGCAGCCTGTTCGCCCTGCATCACCGGTGCGGGCGGCACGTTGCTCAATTGCGGGTAATTGCCAGCAAGCTGCATGTTCTCGCTGGGCACGGCGCGCCCTTGCGCTTTCGCTTCGGCGGCCAAACGCGCGTCGGCAATGCGTTGCGTCGCCGCGTCAACGGGCGGCAGGTCCATGCCCGGTTGCGGGGTGGCCTGTGCCACCGGCGGCAGCGGTGCGGCCTGCACGGCGGGTGCCATGGGCGCTGCTTGCTGCATCACCGGTTCCGGCTGCATCATCGGGGCTGGGGCCATGCTCGGCATCGACGCGGGCGCACCCGACAAGGCGGCGCGGTTCTCCTGCGGCATGCGGCGCTCGCCGACCACGGTATTGTAACGGGGCGTACTGGGATTTTCCGGGATCAGGAATGCACAACCGGTGCTAAGCACCGACAGGGCCAGAAGCGAGGATAGACCACGGGCGACGGAAGTAAAACGCATGACTTGCCTATATTTTTTGTTGCTTTGGATGCGTGAATTGGACGGCCAAGCTAAAGCGGAGAATCGCGTTTGTCCAGCGCCAGAAACAAATGAATATTTTTGGCCGGAATCCGCCATTTGCTTATGGGGATAAGCATGCTATAGGCTGCGCCATGAGCACTTCAAAACGCACCGCCAAGCCCCGTCCCGCCGCTGCCGCAAAAAAGCCGGAAGCCCCCGCACCCCAGGATACGATCGACGCGCAATTATTCGCGGAGAACATCGCCAAGGCGGGCGAGCTGTGGCACCGCGTGATGCAGGGTATCGCCAGCAGCAAACTGGCGCAGCCCGGCAGCATCGGCCATACCGACCCGCTGAGCTTCACCGAATCGCTCATGCACACGCTGCGCCACATGCATGTGGATACCGGGCAACTGGCGCACAGCCAGCTTGGCCTCATGAACGACCACCTGAAATTGTGGCAGAGCATGACGCAGAAGCTGCTCGGCAAATCGACCGACGCCTACATCGAACCCGCGCCGAAGGATCGCCGCTTCAAGGACGATGCGTGGGCCAACCACCCGCTGTTCGATTACCTGAAGCAGGGCTACCTCATTAACGCGCGCTTCATGCAGCAATCGCTGGGCGCGATCCAGGGGCTCGACAGCCACACAGCACACAAGCTCAGCTTCTTCACCCGCCAGCTGGTGGATGCAATGGCACCCAGCAACTTCCTCGCCACGAACCCGGAAGCCATGCGCACGCTGCTGGAAAGCAACGGCGGCACGCTGGTGCGTGGGCTCGAACAGCTCGCGAAAGACGTGGAGCGCGGCCGCATCTCGATGACGGATGAATCCGCCTTCGAACTGGGGCGCGACATTGCCGCCACGCCCGGCAGCGTGGTGTACGAAAACGACCTGATGCAGCTGATCCAGTACGAAGCCACCACCGACAAAGTGCATGAAGTGCCGCTGCTGCTGGTGCCGGCATGGATCAACAAATACTACGTGCTGGATTTGAAACCGGAAAGCTCGCTGGTCAAATGGCTGACCGAACAGGGCTACACCGTGTTCGCCATTTCATGGGTCAACCCCGACGAGAAACTCGGCCGCAAAAGCTTCGAGGATTATTTACGCGAAGGCCCGCTTTCCGCGCTGGATGTGATCGAGCGCATCACCGGCAGCAAAAAGACCGGCATGATGGGTTACTGCCTCGGCGGCACGCTCACGGCCATTACGCTGGCCTACCTGCGCGCCACCGGCGAAGCGCAGCGCGTGGCCAGCGCCACCTACCTCACCACGCTGGTGGATTTCACCGACGCAGGCGACCTGCGCGTATTCATCGACGATACGCAGCTGGATGCACTGGAAGCCCGCATGAGCGAGCGCGGCTATCTGGATGGCTCGGAGATGGCCACCACCTTCAACATGCTGCGCGCCAACGACCTGATCTGGAGCAACGTGGTCAACCACTACCTGCTGGGCAAACAGCCCTTCCCGTTCGACCTGCTCTACTGGAATTCGGATTCCACCCGCATGCCCGCCACCATGCACGCCTTCTACCTGCGCCACATGTACCAGCGTAACGACCTTGTGAAGCCCGGTGGCATCACGCTGATGGACGTGCCCATCAACCTCAGCCGCATCCAGACACCAAGCTACGTCCTCGCCACGAAGGAAGACCACATTGCCCCGTGGACCAGCACGTATCTTGCCACCCAAATTTACGATGGCGATGTGACGTTCACGCTGGCGGATTCGGGGCATATCGCCGGGGTCATCAACCCGCCGGTGAAGAAGAAATACGGCTACTGGACCAGCAACCACCTGCCCCCCAAGGCCGACGACTGGCTGGCCGAGACCGACGAAAAACCCGGCAGCTGGTGGCCGCACTGGCACCAGTGGCAGGCCAAGCGTGCGGGAAAAATGGTGGCCGCCCGCAAGGTAGGCAGCGCCAAATACAAACCCATTGAGAAAGCGCCGGGCCGTTACGCCAAGGTGCGCGACAACTAGCGCCGCTAGCGCTGCGGTTCGGCCAACGCTGAAGCGCGCTCGGCATTCACGCGCGCGGTAAAACTATCATGCGTGAAGCGCGGTTTGCCGCCCACGGCTTCCACATGGCTGCGCAGCGGTGCCTGCGTGAGCGTGGGCGCGTGGGCGCGCGCCGGGGTCGGGATATGCGTCATCTGCACGTGGTCGGTGTGGCGGCAGGCAACCGAATCGTTCATCATGTAGGCAAGGTGCGACGGCGCCACGCGGCGCGCGTTGATGTCCATCGCCACCACCTGCATTTCCTGCGCCACGCCGATGCGCTCCATCACCTCGGATTGCTCCATCGGTTTCATGCTGGCGTAGTTGCGGCCGAATTCTTTGCGAATGGCTTGCTGAAGCTCGGGATTGCCCGCCACCAGCACGCCATAGACCTGTTCCTTGCTCACACCACGCCCGCGGCGAACATCATAATCCAGCTCGAGGATGCGATCATGCGCGGCGGCCTTGTTCAGGCCGGTCTTGTAGCCAATGGCCGAATCCAGCCCGTCATGCAGCATCAGCGAACTCACGCCCGCCACCGTGCCCATGGTGAAATAGCGGGTCAGGTCACCGGCGACTTCACCGAAGCCGCTGAAGAACTCGCGGCCCACTTCCAGAATGCCGAAATTGATGAGGCCGAACGTGGCCACCCCCGCCAGCGCCGAAGTGGCAAAATGCACCATGCTGAGATGGCGCTGGCGCTTGAGCGCCTGGTCGATCACGTCGTTGCTTTTTGCCGCCTCGCGCAAATGCGTGCGCGTCACATCGCCGGGGTTCACGCCAAGGCTCTGCGCAATATCCTCGCGGTACAGATCCACCATGTTCTGTTCATAGAGCGATTGTTTCTGCCAGCGGGTGACCGCCTTCAGCGCCACCCCGCCGAACGCCACCACCGCCGCCGGCACTGCCACGCCCAACCCGAAGGCCGAGGCTACGCCCGCCGCACCGATGACCGCAAGCGACAGGAAGCCGCGGCCCAGCAGGTAGACCTTCAGCATCTGCAACGTATCACCGATCTGGTCGAAGAAACGCATGGCGCTCACATGTTAGAGTTTTACCCTCTAATTTTAGCGAAATCAGCCAATTACGAATGTGAAGCTTTGGTGAAGGTTTGCAGTGCCGCGTGGCGGCTGAAGGGGCGTTTTTTTAATGTCACCCCGGCTTTATGCCGGGGTCTGCCGCGCATCCTCTGCAGCATGGCGGATGCCGGGACTAGCCCGGCATGACAAGAGGGGAAACCAGCACCCGAAACCTACAACCCCTTATAATCCTTAGCTAAATCCACATAGTTCTGGGCGGAAACGGGAATGAATTCAATTTCCTGCTGCTTCAGCTCGCGGAAATATTTGGCCGGGTTGCCCGCCCACATCTGGCCGGTGGGCACATGTTTCTGGCTGGTCAGCATGGCACCGGCGGCAAGGAACCCGCCCGTTTCCACCACGGCGAAATCCAGCAAAGTGGCACCCATGCCCACGAAGCAATGATCCTCCAGCGTCGCGGCATGGATGAGCACGCGATGGCCGATGGTGATGCCGGAGCCAATGCGCGTTGGCCCGGTCTTTCGCGTCACGTGAATGACGGTGCCGTCCTGAATATTGGTGCGCTCGCCGATGCGAATGCTGTTCACGTCGCCACGAATGACACAGCCGAACCACACGCTCGATTCCGCACCGATATGCACGTCGCCAATCACCACCGCACCGGGGGCAATGAATGCATCCGGGTGAATCGTGGGCATGATGCCAAGGTAGGGCAGAATCACGGCGCCGGGATGGGTCTGCATAACTATTCTCGCTTCGCTCGTTGTGCGCGCCATGCGCGTGAAGGGGGCGTTCCGCCGCCCTTCGCTTCGCTGACCCCCTCGTTTCGCTTCTCTCACGGCTCGCGCAGCTTTGGCGCTACGCAGGCGTACTCGGGTTATTTACGGGAACACGGCCGTGAGTTCAAGGTTGGTGGTTTCCGGCAGGCCGATCATCAGGTTCGCATTCTGCAGCGCCTGACCCGAGGCACCCTTCACCAGATTGTCGATGACCGACACGATAATGAGTTCGCCCGCGCGGCGGCCGGCATGCACGCTCATGAAACACTGGTTGGTGCCGCGCACCTCATGCGTGCGCGGGCTACCACTGGCCAGCACCTGCACGAACGGCTCCTGCGCGTAGGCCTGCTGCAGGCAGGCGCGTGCATCATCCGCCGTGCGGCCATCGGCCAGTTGCACATGGATGGTGCTGAGCATGCCGCGCGTGAACGGCACCAGATGCGGCGTGAAAGAAATCTTTAATGGCTCCGGCAAATCGCCTGCTGGCGATGCCTGCGCGCCGCTCCGCGGGCTCATGGCTGGCTCGCCCGGCTCGCACACTACCTTTTCGAGTTCCTGCTCGATCTCGGCCATGTGCCGGTGCGCGCCAATGGAATAGGCGGAAGCCCCGCCCTCGATCTCGTTATACAGCATCTCCTGCTTCACGCTGCGGCCCGCGCCCGACACGCCGGACATGGAATCCACCGTCACGCTATTGGGCTGCACCAGCGCGGCGCGGAACAGCGGCAGCAGGGGCAGCAGAATGCTGGTGGGGTAGCAGCCGGGGTTGGCCACAAGGCGCGCGGCTTTCACCGCCTCGCGCGCATGTTCGGTCAGGCCATACACGGCGGTGCGCTGCAGTTCGGTGGCGGCATGCGCGTGGCCGTACCATTCCTGATAGGCGGCGGGGTCGAACAGGCGGAAATCGGCGGAAAGATCCACGATCTTCACATGCGCGGGCAGCCCGGCGATGATGGATTGCGTGGTGCCATGCGGCAGGCAGCAGAACACGAAATCGATCTGGTTGAAATCCACCTCGGTGTGTTTCACCAACGGCGGCAGCGACTGCGCCCGCAGATGCGGATAGACCTGCGCCATGGGCTTGCCGGCCTGACTGTCGCCGGTAAGGGCCACGATCTCAAACCGTGGGTGGCCTTGCAGCAGGCGCAGCAGTTCAGCCCCGGTGTAACCGGATGCTCCAAGAATGGCGGTGCGAATGGGTGTGCTCATGGCATGTCCTTAGCGCGAATGAAGAAGGATAAAAACAAAAAACCCCGGAGCGCTTTCGCATTCCGGGGTTTTGGAAAAAGTCCGAAAAACGACTAGCGCTTGCTGAACTGGAAGCTACGACGGGCTTTCGCACGGCCGTACTTCTTACGCTCAACCACGCGGCTGTCGCGGGTCAGGTAGCCGCCCTTACGCAGGGTCGGGCGATATTCGGGGTTGAAATGATCCAGCGCACGCGCGATGCCGTGGCGAACCGCACCGGCCTGACCCGAAAGCCCGCCGCCTTTTACGGTCACGGTGATATCGAACTTGCCTTCTTCTTTCAGCGAAACGAAGGGCTGGTTGATGATCATGCGCAGTACGGGGCGAGCGAAGTAGGTCTCCAGTTCGCGGCCGTTCACGGTGATTTTGCCTTTGCCCTTTTTCACCCACACGCGGGCGACTGCGTCTTTACGACGGCCGGTGCCATAGGCGCGGCCTTGCTTGTCGATTTTCGGGGCTTTTACTTCGGTGGTTGCTGCCGTTGCCATGGTCATGTCCTATTAACGGGCGTTCTTTTCGTTCATCGCCGCGAAATCCACGGCTTTGGGCTGCTGCGCGCTGTGCGGGTGCTCGGCACCAGCATACACGTGCAGGCTCTTCATCTGGCGGCGTGCCAGCGGGCTGTCTTTCGGCAGCATGCGCTCCACGGCCTTGTGGAACACGCGCTCGGGGTGCTCACCGCTCAGGATGTGCTCGGCGCTGCGCTCTTTGATACCGCCGGGGTAGCCGGTGTGGTAGTAGTACACTTTCTTGCCGCGCTTACGGCCGGTCAGCTTCACTTTACCAGCGTTGACCACGATCACGTTGTCGCCCGTATCCATGTGCGGGGTGAACATGGCTTTGTGTTTGCCGCGCAGCACTTTCGCTACGTAGGAAGCAAGGCGACCCAGTACGATGCCGTCTGCATCGATTACAAGCCACTCTTTTTTAATGTCTTTCGGCGTTGCCGAGAACGTTTTCATTACGCGCTCTTTTTGTTGGTTTTACGTTACGATAGGGTGCGCCTTTTAGAGAACCCCCCCCGCCCTGTCAACGGGTAATTTGCGGCACGGCCCCACCAAACCCGGTGCATCACCAGCAATTCCATGGTAATATCTTGGAATGCAACGCGCTTTTTCCTTAGTGGAACTTTCCATTGTGCTGGTCATCCTTGGGCTGCTCACCGGCGGCATCCTTGGTGGCCAATCGCTGATTCGCGCAGCGGAACTGCGCAGCGTCAGCACTGAATACAATCATTACGTCACCGCGACCCAGACCTTCCGTGACAAGTATTTCGCCATGCCGGGCGACATGGCCAATGCTACCGCGTTCTGGGGTGCAGCCGACAGCGGGGATGGTGTTGGCATCGACTGCACCGGGGTCAGCTCCACCACCGCGGCGACCTGCAACGGCAATGGCGATGGTGATATCCTGTATAGCGGCAATGAGATCTTTCGTTTTTGGCAGCATTTGGCGAATGCCGGACTTATCACCGGTACGTTTACCGGTGCTTCCGGCGGTGGCGGCACCCTTCACCATGTGCCGGGGACGAACGCGCCGCGGGCGAAAATGAACAATGCCGGCTGGGGTGCCACCACGCGCAACCATGCGGGCGATGGGGGGAACTATACCTTTAACTATGGCAATGCGTTCTACTTTGGCGTCCCCACGACGACCGACGTGCCCCGCGAGGCGGTGTTCAAGCCGGAAGAGGCATGGAACATCGACACCAAGATGGATGATGGCATGCCGGGTCAGGGTAAGCTTATTTCCATCAACGGTGGCGGCAGTGGGTTTAATAACGTCCAGAACTGCAACACTTCCATTAGCTCCACCGACTACGCGGGCACTTACCGGCTGAACATTACCGCGCTGAAATGCGCGTTCTACATGCGTTTTTAGCCACGCTCACACTGTCGGACCAGACCATGGACAGGGCGGCGAACCAATGATATTATCGTTTCACGATGCAACGCGCTTTTTCCTTAGTGGAACTTTCCATTGTACTGGTCATCCTTGGGCTGCTCACCGGCGGCATCCTTGGTGG
>QFOX01000050.1 GCA_003241645.1 Azospirillum brasilense
GCACATACAGCGCCCAGCGTCAGGAATTGGTGGAGCAATCCGTCCATTACGGCGTGCTGCGTGACCATTTCATCGAACGCTGCGTGCGCCCGATATGGGAACGCTTCGTGGATATGGCGGTGCTATCGGGCAAGCTGGAACTGCCGGAAGGCAGCATCAACCCTCGCACGCTGTGGAATGCAGGGTTTCAGGGACCGACTATGCCGTGGATTGACCCGAAAAAGGAAGGCGAAGCCGAGCAGCTGGCCGTATCCGCCGGGTTCAAGTCACGGTCGCAGGTTATCCGCGAGCGCGGTGGCAATCCGCAGGATGTGTTCGAGCAAATCAAACAGGAACGCGCACAGGAAGAAGAAGCAGGCCTGACCTTTACCAGCAGCGCCAGCAAGCCTGCGGCGGCAACCAAAACACCCGAAAAGGAAGGAGAACCCGATGACGAACAACCCGGAAATACTGACACGAACGCTTGAGCTTACCTCCCGCTCCATCGTTGACGCTGAAAGCCGCCTCGTGCGGCTTTCTTTTTCTTCGGAGGAACCCGTCACCCGGCAGAGCTTTTTCAGCGATGCGTGGGTGGAGGTGCTGGGACACGACGATGGCGAAGTGGATCTGGAGCGGCTGAATAACAGCGCCCCGGTGCTTTACAACCATGACCGCAGCGAAGGCGCTAACCGTATCGGCGTAGTGGAACGCGCATGGCTGGAAAATGGCCGTGGTTACGCGGAAATCCGCCTGAGCCGCCGCGCTGAAGTGGAAGGCCTGTGGCAGGACGTGCGCGATGGCATCCTCCGTAACGTGTCGGTGGCCTACCGCATTAACGAACGCAAACTCATCGAAGAACACAAAGATAAACCAGACGTTTACCGAGTTGTCCGTTGGACACCGATGGAAATCTCGCTGGTCGATATTCCCGCTGATCCCACCGTTGGGGTTGGCCGGAAACTGGAGGCCGAAATCCTCCAGCCTCAACCCCAACCAACCCAAAAGGAGAACCAAATGCCTGAACCCGTAAAAGAACCGCAAGCCCGCACCGAACCCGATATGGAAACGGTGCGCGGCGATGCAATAGCCGAAGGTGCAAAGCGTGCGCTGGAGGATGAAAAGAAACGCCGTGGCGATATTCGCGCCCTGTTTGCCAACCACCCCGACCATGACAAGGTGCGCGATGCGTGCCTCGATAACCCGGAAGTGGATGTGAACGAGGCGCGTAAGCAGCTGCTCGATGCCATTGGCAAGCGCGAGGAGCCGGTTGCGTCCGGGCAACGTATCGAAATGGGACAGACCGAGGTGGAGAAATTCGCCCGTGCTGCCGAAGATGCGATTGCCTTCCGTGCCGGTATCGCTGGCAAAGACAGCGAGCCTTCCGAGTTCCGGGGCTATACGTTGCTGGAGTTGGCGCGTAAATCCTTGGAAGTGCGCGGCGTGCGCGTGCATGGGCTGGACAAGCGCGAGCTGGTTGCGCGTGCCTTCACCCATTCCAGCAGCGACTTCCCTAAAATCTTGGAGAACAATGCCCGTAAAGCCATGCTGCGCGGGTATAGCGAGGCTGAGGAAGTGTTCGAGCAATTCACCCGTGTTGGCAACCTGTCCGATTTCAAAACACACAGCCGCGTTGGTTTGGGCGTGTTTGAAACGCTGGATAAGATTCCCGAAGGCGGTGAATACAAGCACGGCACGATTGGCGAACGTGGGGAAACCATCCAGCTGGCCACCTACGGCAAGCTGTTTGCCATCACCCGCCAAGCCATCATCAATGATGACCTGACTGCCTTCACCGATATTCCGCGCAAGATGGGACGTGCCGCGTCGCGCACCGTCGGGGATATTGTGTGGAAGGTACTGACCGGCAACCCCACCATGTCGGACGGTGTAACGCTGTTCCATACGGCCACGCATAAAAACCTTGCCGCCTCCGGCACGGTGATTAACGCGGCCAACGTGGGCGCAGCGCGTACTGCTATGCGTAAGCAGAAGGATGGTGCGGCAACCCTTAATATCCGTCCCCAATATCTTCTGGTGCCTGCGGCGCTGGAGGATACGGCACGGGTGCTGATGGCATCGGAAACCGACCCGGCTTCCACCAACAGCCGTGTGCCGAACCCGGTGCGCGGTTCGCTGGAAATCATCGTGGATGCGCGTTTGGATGAGGCATCAGCTACCGCATGGTATCTGACCGCCGACCCGAACCTGTTCGACACGATTGAGGTGGGTTACCTCGATGGCGTGGCCGCTCCGTTCCTCGACCAGCAGGACGGCTGGACGGTGGATGGTGTGGAATACAAGGTTCGCATCGACGCAGCGGCAGCGCCGCTCGAATACCGCACCATGTATAAAAACCCCGGCGCGTAAACCACCCAAAGATCAAAGCAACCAGCGGCTTCAAGCCGCTTTTTTTATGCCTGAAACAAAGGAGAAATCACTATGGCTAAAAACTTCATCCATGAGGGCGATGTCCTCAATTACACCGCCGGGGCGAATATCGCCTCCGGCCAGTTCGTGCTTATCGGTGCGATTGGTGGCGTAGCAATCGCTGCTATCGCTAACGGTGCGACGGGCGCGGTGCGCGTCAAGGGCGTGTTCAGCATCCCGAAAGCCAGCGGCGCGGTTACCCAAGGAGCCAAGCTCTACTGGGATGCCACCAACTCGGTGCTTACGACAACCGCATCCGGCAACACGATTGTCGGCGTGGCGGCGGCAGCGGCGCAAAGCGGCGATGCAACGGTGCAAGTCCTCCTGAATGTTGGGCTTTAAGCCCATGACATTCTTGGATGACATGCACGGTCATCACCAAACCCTACTGAAGGCGCTGGATGGGCGCGAGGTTACCTACACCCCCGATGGGGGAGCGCCTCGCGTCCTATCCGGCATGTTGCAGGCCTATTCTGAATTGGTCGGCGGCGAATCGGTGGATGTGGTGGTGGCGAACCCGGTGTTATCGGTGCGAACGCAGGACATTCCCGAAATCCAGACCGGCGACCAGTTCACGGTGGATGGTCAGGATTACGAAGTGGCCGTGATTCGCCCGGATAGCGAAGGCATCACCGAACTCATTTTGGAAAAACTATGACACACGCCCGCACGCAGATACGGCAGGCGGTGGTGAACCTGCTTGCCGGGAACACTTCCGCCGGGAGCCGGGTTTATGTGTCCCGCGTCTATGCGCTGGACGACCCAAAACTACCGGCATTGCTCGTGTTCACGCCGCAGGAAGGCATGGGGAATCCCTCCATGCAGCGGCCACGCACGCAGCAGCGCAACCTTCAGCTGGTGATCGAAGGTTATGTGAAGGCCAGAGGCGATATTGATGCCGAGGCCGACGCATTGGCGCTGGAGGTGGAGCAAATCATCGGCGCTGACCCGACGCTTGGCGGGTTGGCGAAAGATGCCACGCTCGACACCACCAGCACGCAGATTTCCGGCGAAGGGGAAAAGCCCGTCGCCATCATCAGCCTGACATTCGCAGTCCTGTACTGCGTCAAAGAAAACGCGCCGCAGACGCTCGTTTAACCCCACTCAACCCAACATAGGAGAAATAATATGGCTACCCACGCTGGCAGCGAGGGGAAGGTCTTTATTGGCACTTCCCAAGTCGCAGAAGTTAAATCGTGGTCACTCGAAGTGACCTCCGACACGGTGGACGCATCCATCATCGGCACGCAATGGCGCAAAAACCAAGCCACCATCAAAAGCTGGTCGGGCAGTTTTGATGCGTTTTGGGATGAAACCGACACCACCGGCCAAGGTGCGCTGGAAGTCGGCGCGACCGTTACCCTCAATCTCTACCCGGAAGGCAATGCCTCCGGCGCGACCTATTGGACGGGTGACGCAATCGTGACCTCCATCGCTTACAGCGGCTCCTTCGATGGAATCGTGGAAGCAACCTTCAGCTTCACCGGCACGGGTGCGCTGGATGAAGAAACCGTCACACCATAAGGGGGCATCATGCGTACCATCGACCAAGTAAAGAAGCATTATCAGGCACAAGAGCGCGTGGTTATCTCCGTTCCCGAATGGGGCGAAGGTGAAGCGCCACTCGAAATCAACATCTTCCCGATGACGATGGCGGAGGCCAGCCTTATCCAGCGCATGTCTGGCAAGAAGGCCTCCAACATTGAAAGCGCGGTCAATTCCCTGATCGTGAAAGCCCGCGACAAGGACGGCAATCGCCTGTTCAAAGTCGAGGACAAGGAAACGCTGCTCAATTTTGCGGATTGCCGCGTGATTCTTCGCATTAACGAGGAAATCGAGCGCCATTTCTTCAAAAATGTGGAGCAAGCCAAGGGAAACTCCGAAGCGACCCCATCCGACACTGCCAGCTGATGCTGGCGTACCGCCTCAGCAAACCACTCCCGGAAATCGAGCAAATGACAACCGCTGAGTTCGCGGAATGGGTCGCGTTTTTTCAACTTCAACAGGAACTGATGGGTAAATCTCATGGCCGCGTTCGGTAGTGCAGAATTTATCATCCGCGCCATTAACAAAACGCAGCAGACATTCGCGCAAATTAACTCCGGCGTGAATGATATGGATAAGCGGTTCAAGCGCCTCAGCGGTGGCTTGAACCGCATTGGCGGCTTGATGGCCACGGCATTCGTGGGCAAGCAGGTCACCGATACCATTACCAAGTTTGAAAAACTTGAGGCCAGCCTGCGAACGGTTACCGGCTCGGCGGATAATGCGAGTGTAGCCTTTGGCTTCATTGAAAAGTTTGCGGCGAAAACTCCGTTCCAGCTGGAGGAAGTCGTTGACGCTTTCATCAAGCTGAAGGCGCTAGGTCTTACCCCGTCGGAGGAAGCCCTTACGTCTTACGGCAACACCGCCACCGCGATGGGAAAAACCCTCAATCAGATGATTGAGGCGGTGGCGGATGCGGCGACCGGGGAATTTGAACGCCTGAAGGAATTCGGCATTAAATCCCGCGCACAGGGCGATCAGGTTACCTTCACCTTCCAAGGGGTCAGCACGACCGTTGGTAAAAACGCCAAGGAAATCGAAGGCTATCTGCGTTCCATCGGCGATGTGCAGTTTGCCGGGGCGATGAAGGAACAGGCAGGCACGCTGAATGTGGCGCTTTCCAACATGGGCGATGCGTTCGCCAAGCTGGTAAAAGCCATTGGCGATGCAGGACTGACCGACATCCTGATTTTTCTTGCGGATAAGGTGCGCTGGCTGGCGCAGGTTATTACGGATTCCATCGAACCGTTTGGGCTGGGATTTAAGGCCTTCATTGCGGAGGTGATAAAGTTCGGCAATCTGTTTATTGCCGTGTTCAAAGGCGTGGGTGATGCATTCAGCGCATTCGGTGACGCTATCTCCAACCGTTTCGAGGCGCTGGGGCAAGACCTTAAGAATTTCGTAGAAAATCCGCTGGGCGGCATTTCCTTCGAGAACACGCGCAAGGCTTTGGAAACCGGCCTTGCCGATGCAATGGGGCAAGCATTCGATAAGGCGCTGGCGGAAGCGAAGCAATTCAACGCCGACATCGACGCGCAAATCCAAGATGCGGCCATGAAAATCGTGGATGCACGGAATGCCAAGAACAAGTCGCTCGATAGCCTGTTTCAGGAAACCAAAGAGCCGGAAAAGGTTAAGGAAACGGCCAAGGAGGTGAAGTCCTTTAACAAACTCCAGCAGGAGGCGCAGCGCATTATCGAGGCCACGCGCACGCCACTGGAAAACTACAACAAGGAAATGTCGCAGCTGAATCTGCTGCTGGAGAAAGGCTACATCAATCAGGAAACCTTTGGGCGTGCGACCGAACAGGCAGCGGAACGCCTGAATAAATCCACGAAAAAGACCGGCGAAACCATTGAGGGTGAATTCGACAGAATTGGTGAAAGCATGGAAGGCACGATTGCCGACTCGCTGGATGCCATCAGTGGCCGCTTCGATAGCTTTGGTGATTTCTTTACCGGCATGTTGTCTGACCTGAACCGCGCCTTGCTGAAATGGGCGCTGAATGACCTCGGCATCACCGGCAAAGGCGGCTTTATCGAGGATATTTTCGGCTCCATCAAAGGTATTTTCGGTGGTGGTGGCAGTAGCGGCGGTGGTTTGGGTGGCATCCTCGGCGGCATTGGCGACTTCTTCGGCGGCTTCTTCGCTGAGGGCGGCAGGCTGAAGCCCGGTCAGTTCGGCGTGGTGGGTGAACGCGGTCCCGAATTGGCTTATGCCGGTAACGCGCCGCTCAACATCACCCCCAACATGGGCGTGGGTGCGTCACCCATCACCATCAACATGAACGTGCAAACCCCCGATGTTCGCAGCTTCCGGCAAAGCCAAAGCCAGATTGCGGCGGATATGGCGCGTTCCATCGAACGGGCAAGGAGAAACCTATGAGTTTCGTAGAAACCCAATTCCCCACCGACATCAGCTACGGCGCGAATGGTGGTCCGATGTTTATGACGGATGTGGTGACCACTGTATCCGGGCATGAGCAGCGCAACAGCAAGTGGAGCCAAGCGCGTGCGCGGTATAATGCCGCCTCCGGCGTGAAAACTGAAACGCAATGGCAGGTGCTGATTGCGTTTTTCCGTGCGCGGCGTGGCAAGGCGGTGGGGTTCCGCTTCAAGGATTGGAGCGATTACAAGGCGGTAAACCAGCCGCTGCAATCCCTCGGCGGCGATGAATACCAGATGGTGAAACGCTATGTCAGCGGCGCGGTGGTTTCGGAGCGCATCATCACTAAGCCGGTCGCTGGCACGGTAAAACTCTACAAAAACAGCATCCTGCAAGTGAGTGGCTGGAGCGTGGACACGGCCACCGGCATTATCACCACTGCCCATACAGGGACGCTCACGGTGGATTTTGAATTCGATGTGCCGGTGCGCTTCGATACCGACGAGCTGGGGCTTTCGATGGATAGCTTCAATGCTGGTAGTTGGAACAACATTCCGCTGATCGAGGTGCGCGTATGAGAGTGATTTCACCGCAGCTTGAGGCGCATTTTGGAAGCGACATGACGACACTTGCCACCTGCTGGAAGATTATCCGGCTCGATGGCGAGGAACTGGGCTTCACCGATCACGACCAGGTACTCACCGTGGATGGGCTGGATTATGATTCCATCGCCGGGTTCACGCCGACCACGGTGGAGAGCAAATCCAACATGAGTGTGGATAATCTCGAAGTCGAAGGCCAGACATTCCCCTCCAAAATCACCGAATCCGACCTGCTGGCGGGGATGTATGACTATGCCGAAATCGAAATCTTCACCGTCAATTATGAAGATTTGAGCCAAGGCAAACTGGTGGTGAAGCGCGGGCGGCTGGGCGAAGTGACACTCAACCAGCAGCTTTTCACTGCTGAGGTGCGTGGCCTGACGCAGCATCTGAGCCAGACCATTGGCGATGTGTATTCTCCATCCTGCCGCGCCGTACTGGGCGATGCACGGTGCAAGAAATCACTGACTGGCTTCACCATCACCACGACCGTCACGGCGGTAACCAGCAACCAGACTTTCACCGCCTCGGCGCTGACGCAGGCGGCGGGGTATTTCACGGGCGGCGAAGTCGAATGGACGAGCGGCAACAATGACGGGCGGCGCATGGAGGTGAAGGAATTCGCCCCAGTTTCAACAGGAGGTGGCCAGCTGGTGCTGGCGCTGCCGATGGGCAAATCCATCCAAGTCGGCGATGGGTTCAAGGTGATCGCCGGGTGCGACAAGACCCGCGAAACCTGCCGCACCAAGTTCAGCAACATTCTTAATTTCCGGGGAGAGCCGGACGTGCCGGGGGTCGATCAGCTGCTGATGACCGCAGGCACGATGGATAAGGGCAATCGCAATGGCTAGGGTTTCATCATCGCAAATCGTCGTGCAGGCACGCACATGGCTCGGCACGCGCTATCATCACCAAGGGCGACTGAAGAAATCGGCGGCGGGTCCGGGCGGTGTGGATTGCATTGGCCTGATTGTTGGCGTGGCTGACGAGCTGGGCTTGCAGGATGGCGCAGGCAATCCGCTCTCGCGTGCGGATGAAACCGATTATTCGATGTACCCGGAGCGTGGGCGGCTGGTGGGCTGCATCGAGAAATATTTGCGCCCCATACCGCTGGATAAAATGTCCGAGGGCGATGTGCTGCTATTCCGCACGTTCAAAGACCCACAGCATGTGGCGTTGCTTTCCATTTATCCGACGGGAGGGCTTGGCCTGATTCACTGCAATTCCAGTGCTGGCCGGGTTGTTGAGCAGCCGCTTTCCGACACATGGCGGCGAATGCTGACCCATGCCTACCGCTTCAAAAACAAACAACTGCAATCCCTGAAATAGAGCAATCTCATGGCTGATATAGTCCTACCTGTCGTTGGCGGCGTGACCGGCTTTGTGCTGGGTGGTCCGTCCGGCGCTGTGCTGGGCGCGAATCTCGGCGGCATGGCGGCGGGGATGTTTTTCCCTAAAAGCCAGCGGGTGCAGCTGCCAACACAAGAAGGACCGCGCCTTGCCGACCTTCGGGCGCAGGTGTCCACCTACGGAAATATGATTCCCAAGGTGTATGGCACGATGCGGCTGGCCGGAAACGTCATCTGGTCAACAGACATTAAGGAAGTTCGCACCGAAACCACCAGCACGCAAACTTCCAGCGGCGGCGGCAAAGGTGGCGGCGGTGGCGGCAAAACCACCACCAGCCAAACGACCATCACCTATAATTACTATGTCACGCTGGCCATTTGCATCTGCGAGGGTCCGATTGATGAAGTCATCCGCGTATGGGCGGATAGCAAGGTGCTGACCGAAGATGTGCTTTCCGCCTCGCAAGGCAAATACAACGTGCATTTCGGCGACGAAACGCAAGGCGTGGATGACATCATGGCGAAATACCTGCCTGCGGGAACCATTCCGGCTTATCGTGGCCGCGCTTATGTGGTGATTGAGGATTTTCCGCTGGCCGATTATGGCAATCGCATCCCCAATTTTACCTTCGAGGTGCGCCGCACGCTCAAATTCAGCCCCAGCGTGGAGGAAAAGGTTAAAGACATCGTGATGATTCCGGGTGCTGGCGAGTTCGTCTATGGCACGCAGAACACCACCAAGCAGGATGGCTATTTCGCTTATTTCGGCGGCGCATTCACGCCAAGCGGCGAAAAGAAAACCCTCAACATGCACAATTACGATGGCAAGGCTGATGTGTTGGTGGCTATCGACCAGCTGATAAAGAACCTGCCGAACCTTGAATGGGTGGCGGTGGTGGTGACGTGGTTTGCCACCAGCACCGATGCCGGAGCCTGCACCATCATCCCGAAAGTGGAATTTCAAGGCACCACGCAAGTGCTACCGCAAGATTGGAGTGTTGCCGGTATCAGCCGCGCCTCTGCCTCCGTGGTGCTGAATTTCGGCGATGGGAAACCGACTTACGGCGGCACGCCTTCCGACCATACGGTGGTGCAAATCTGCGCGGCGCTGAAAGCCCGTGGCCTGAACGTAATGCTCTATCCCATGATTTTCGTGGATACCATTACGCCGGAGCCGAAGCCGTGGCGTGGTCGCATTGTTCCGGCCAATGCCACCGATGCTAATAACTGGTTCACCAAAACCAACGGCTATAATGCGTTCATCATGCACTACGCCAATTTGCTGAGTGGCGATGTGGATGCGTTCGTTATCGGCTCGGAGCTGGTGGGCATGACTAGTTTTACCGACTCGCCGGGAAGTTATCCGGCTGTTTCCAAGTTGGTGACGCTGGCCGGTAGCGTGAAAGCCGCCATGCCGGGAACCATCATCACCTATGCGGCGGATTGGAGCGAATATCATAGTCGTGGCGGGTGGTTTAACCTCGACCCGCTTTGGGCATCCTCCAATATCGACGTGGTGGGGATTGATAGCTATTTCCCGATCACGCCCGACCTGCCGCAGGTGCAGATTACCCCGGAGCTTATCAAGGAATACTGGGAGAAAGGTGAAGGCTGGGATTATTACTATCTCGATTCCGTCGCACGCACCGGCCAGACCAGCTATGGCGGCAACGCGGCCTATGCGTGGAAAAACCTCGAATACTGGTGGAAGAACACCCACACCAACCCAAATGCGGTGACCACTGGCTGGACTTCCAAAATGAAGCCGGTCTGGTTTACCGAGTTCGGCTTCCCCAGCGTGGATGGCTGCACCAACCAGCCCAATGTGTTTTACGACCCGACATCGAGCGAGAGTTTCTTCCCGCGTGCCAGCCGTGGCCGGGTGGATTTTCAGGCGCAGCGCGTGGCGCTCGATGCGACGCTGGACTATCTGGAGGAACGCAGGCTGGAAACCGGCAACGCTAACCTCGTGCCGCGCCGGTTTGTGTGGACGTGGGATGCTCGCCCGTTCTCATTCTGGCCTGACCTTGAAAACGTCTGGCAGGATTCCATCCTTTGGGCGA
This sequence comes from Azospirillum brasilense, assembly GCA_003241645.1. GTDB lineage: Bacteria > Pseudomonadota > Alphaproteobacteria > Rickettsiales > UBA3002 > QFOX01. The sequence goes on from QFOX01000050.1 coordinate 10,351, forward strand.
CCGGGCATTGGGTAAACGGCAAGCTGGGTGCATCGACGCTGGGCGCGGTAGTGGCCGAACTGTTCCAAGCCGCAGGCCTGACCGCCTCAGATTATGACGTGACGCGCCTCACTGCCACGCTGGAGGGGTATGTTGTCCAGCAGCCCATTACGGTGCGAAACGCTATTGAGCAGCTGACCAGCGCCTTCTTTTTCGATGTGGTGGAAAGCGATGGCATCCTAAAATGCGTGCCGCGTGGCAATGCCTCGATCAAGAACGTGCCGGAGGATGATTTAATCCCCGGTGGCAAGGGTGACACGCAAAGCGTGCTGGAAATCAATTACGCGCAGGAACTGGAACTGCCCCAGCGCGTGAACGTGACCTATATCGACCGGCCTTTCAATTACGACCCGGTAACGCAGACTTCCCAGCGTCAGGTGGTGAAAGCAGTCGATCAGGTGACCATGAACCTGCCGATTGTGATGGGCGCGACGCAGGCGAAGAAAGTGGCCGATGTCACCCTCTATGGCACATGGAAAGAGCGCATCAGCTTTTCCCTCAGCCTGCCGCCGAAACATGTGCGGATTGAGCCGACCGACATCATCACGGTAAATGTGTCCGGGGTTGCGCATGAAATGCGGGTGGTAAAAACCGACATGGAAGCCAACGGCATGATGAAAATCAGCGCCGTGGCGGAAGACATCAGCTCGTATGACTTCTATTCGCCGCCCGGTGAAACCGGCAACAACATCCAGCCGCCTGTGCTGGTGCCGGGGACGCTGGTGCAATTCATCGACGCACCACCGCTGCCGGTGGATACGGTGCAAAGCCAAGGCCTGCTGCGTATTGGCGTGGCGGCGGATGGTCCGAACTGGAACGGCGCGGCGATCTACCGCTCCGATGACGGTGGCGAGGATGGCGGCAACACCTTCAACCTGCTGGCCGGGCTGGATGGCGCGGCCACCTTCGGCGTTATCATCACGGATTTGCCCGATAGCGCCTCGGTAACGTGGGATGAATTCAGCGAGGTGGAAGTGCTGCTCAGTTCCGGCAGCCTTGCCAGCGTCAGCGAACTGGCCGTGTATAACGGCGCAAACGCGGCGCTGATTGGCGAGGAACTGGTGCAATTCCAGAATGCCGTGCTGATCGGGGAAAACACCTATCGCCTTTCCCGGCTTTTGCGGGGGCGGCAGGGTACGGAATGGGCAACGGGGTTACATGACCCCGGCGACCGCTTCGTGTTGCTTTCTCCGGCGCTTTATACGACCGCCATCGCTAACAACCTGATCGGGCGAGAACTGTATTACAAAACCGTCAGCGTCGGCAACTCGCTGGGTAACACTGACGAGTTTGCCTTCACCTATACCGGCAAGAACCTGAAACCATTTGCGCCGACGCATGTAACCGGCGTGCGCGATGGCTCCGGCAACCTGACTATTAGCTGGGTGCGCCGCTCCCGCGTGGATGCGGAATGGCGCGACGGGGTGGACATCCCGCTGGGCGAGGAATCAGAACGCTATGAGGTGGAAATCTATAGCGGCCTGACAGTCAAGCGCACCCTGACTGCCACCAGCCCTACGGTTGCCTATAGCGCGGCGTTGCAGGTGACGGATTTCGGTTCGGCACAAAGCAGCGTGAGTGTGAAGGTCTATCAGCTCTCGGCGGTGGTTGGCCGGGGCTATCCGGCAATAGCAATGGTCTGATTATTCGTTCACTGCCAACGGCGCAGGCGCATTTTCGGGCAGCTGATTAATCACTTCAGCTTGCTCGGAAATGGGCTGCTCTGTCGGTGTTTCAATGGTGCCATCTATTACTTTTGATGGTTCAGAAATGGTGAGTTTTGGAGGAGCCGCTACCCATTCTCTCAGATGCTGGCCAATGATGGTGTAGAAGTCGAGCAACACGGCCTTACCATCTTGAACAAATGTTTGTGCGCCCTTGAAACGACCAGCTAAATCACGGGTCAAAATGATTTCAAAAGCAATAGGAGGGAGGTCTGTTTTATCGGTAAGTCCAGAATCGATATTAGTTTTTAGCTTACCCAGTGTTACGAATGTATCTGGAACACGCGATGGCCAAACGATTTTGATAAGCAGATTATCATCAGTGCAGTTCTTAACTTGTTGGAAAATCCAGTTGATGCGGGCTTTAGCGCGAACTTTATCTTCTGGCGCTTTCAAACGCATGGATGCGCTAACGGTACGACGTTTGAAATCTGAACAAAACTTAATGCGTGATGCTGCATTTGGGATGTCGAATTCAGCTTCTAAAGAATTATCGACAGCTAAAGCCTGACAATCGTCAACAAGGCGTTTCTGTGGGTCATTTGCATGTTCACGTTTCAGAGGAACGACCACGCTGCGACCTACAGCAACGCTCATCTCTAAAGAAAGCCCCCGAATGAACTGATGCCAGCAGCTTACGCTTTCTATGACCTCATTACTTCCTTTGTTGACGGGAGCGCCATTCTGAATGGAGGTGCAAACGTCCTTCCATTCTGCATTCATGCGATCGAACGAAAGGATTCCAGAACTAGAGTGCTGCAAATAACGAACGAACTCAGTTAAAATGTAACCTTGATCGGAATCGGCAACGCCATAATGTTTTGTCCACATAATAGCTTCGGTAACAATATGCATCCAAGACCAGTGATATAGCGCGACGTTGCGGGTTTTTATTTTATTAACCTGCAAGGGATGATGTGTTGCGTCTGCAACCGATAGGTTGGAAATAGTGATAACTGCGTCGATATTAAATTGCTT
>QFOX01000051.1 GCA_003241645.1 Azospirillum brasilense
CTCGCGCTTGGCCGCGCGTCCGCCGGCCGTGGGCACCGGGAACCGCTCGATGATGGCGAGGAAATCACGGATCACCGGGTCTTCAATGCGGAACTCGATCTCGCGGCCTTTCAGGTCCTGGATCACACTCGTCAGCGCGTCCAGCAAATAGGCGCTGGGGATCACGTCCTTCAGGAATTTCCCGGCAAGGTTCTGCCCGAAGATGGCGCGCGCCGCACGGTTGGTGCGCACCACTTTCTTCTCGTCGTTCACCATGATGAGGATGTCCGGCAGCGTATCCACCAGAATTTCCCGCTCGGTGATGATGGTTTCCATCTGCTTCTTTTTCACGTCCCAGCTGGCCTGCAGCTTCTTCAGCGACTCCGACAGCTCCACCGCCGAACCGATGAAGGAAAGCTCCGGCGCGGTCACGCGTTTGTCCTGCGCCAGCTCGTTCACGTAATGCGTCAGCGCCGATACGTTGCTGAGGAACGGGTACGAAAGCAGGCCCGAAGCCACGAAAATGACCACGTACGCGTAGATCATCTCCGGCACGGTCAGCGTACCCAGCCCCACATAGAGCCCTAAAATGAGCAACGCAGGCGAGGTGATGACCAGCACGGTCTTCACCAACATATTGAACGGTACCATGGTTTTCTGCATAGGAAGAGTTAACTGGAGCAAGCGCCACAAGATTGCAAGCTGTAGCAGCATGGCAGGGCCGCATGCGGCGTTTTTTCTGGTCGCTGCCGCCGGAAGCAAGTGGGTGCACCGCCCTCGCCATGAGAGAATATCAATGAGAAACAAACGCTTAATGTTGGCGGCGCCAAGGCAAATTCCTTTATTGACAGGGCAGCGCGCGGCTGTATATTCCCGCCTCCCTGCAAAAGTAAGGAACAAGAACATGTATGCAGTAATCATCAGTGGCGGCAAGCAATACCGCGTCACCGCCGGCGACACCATCACCGTCAACAAGCTTGAAGGTGCCGAGGGTGACACCGTGAAAATCGAACAGGTCATGGCGCTTTCCGGCGACAAGACTGTGATCGGCAGCCCCAGCGTTGCGGGCGCCCTGGTTGAAGCGCAGATCGTTGCCCAAGGCAAAAACGATACGGTGATCATCTTCAAGAAGAAGCGTCGCCAGCACTACAAGCGCAAGAACGGCCATCGCCAGCCGATGACCAAACTCTTCATCACCAGCGTTGGCCTGAATGGCGAGTCGCTGGCGAAAGCCGAGCCGAAGAAGCTGGCCGCGAAGAAAGCACCGGCTGCTGCGGCACCGGCTGCAAAGAAAGCCCCCGCTGCTAAAAAGGCTACCGCGCCGAAAGTCGCTGCTGCCAAGCCGGCTGCGAAGAAAGCCCCCGCTGCGAAGAAGCCCGCAGCGAAAAAAGAAGCGTAAGGAGTAAGTCATGGCACATAAGAAAGCTGGTGGTTCATCCCGCAACGGTCGTGATTCCGAATCGAAGCGCCTCGGCGTGAAGAAATTCGGTGGTGAAGCCGTGATCGCAGGCAACATCATCATCCGCCAACGTGGCACCCAATACCACCCCGGCAAAGGCGTAGGCCTCGGTCGCGACTACACCATCTTCGCCGTGATCGACGGCAAGGTGGAATTCAGCAAGAAAGCTGGCAACAAGAACGTGGTTTCGGTGGTTGCGTAAGCGCTGAAGGATATAGGACGGAAAAGGGCCGCGAACATGCGGCCCTTTTTTTATCCAAAAAAATACGGTAGAGCAGGCATATGAAATTCATCGACGAAGCAAAGATCTATGTGAAATCCGGCAACGGTGGCTCCGGCTGCGTGTCGTTCCGGCGCGAGAAATTCATTCCCGAAGGCGGGCCGGATGGCGGCGATGGCGGGCGCGGCGGCAGTATCATCATGCGCGCGGTCGGTGGGCTGAACACGCTGGTGGATTACCGCTTCCAGCAGCATTTCAAGGCCAAGAATGGCGGCCACGGCATGGGTAGCCAGCGCTACGGCAAAGCCGCGCCCAACATGATCCTTGATGTACCGCTCGGCACCCAGATCTATGACGAGGACCGCGAGACCCTGCTCGCCGATTTCACCGAAGTGGGCCAAGAGATCGTACTGGCCAAAGGCGGCCGCGGAGGGCTTGGCAACATCCACTTCAAATCCAGCACCAACCAGGCACCGCGCCAGTCCGTGCCCGCCGAGCCGGGCGAGGAACGCACGCTCTGGCTGAAGCTGAAACTGCTGTCCGACGCCGGGTTGCTCGGGCTGCCCAACGCGGGCAAATCCACCTTCCTGGCCGCGGTCACCCGCGCCACCCCGAAGATCGCGGATTACCCCTTCACCACCCTTAGCCCACAGCTGGGTGTGGTGCGCCATGGCGACCATGAATTCGTGCTGGCCGATATTCCGGGCCTGATCGAAGGCGCCGCCGAAGGCCGCGGCCTTGGCCTGCGTTTCCTCGGCCATGTGGAACGCTGCGGCGTGCTGTTGCATCTGGTGGATGCGATGAGCGACGACGTGGTCGCCGACTATCGCACCGTGCGCACCGAGCTGGAAGAGTATGACGACGAGCTGGCAGGCAAACCCACGCTGGTCGCGCTCAACAAGTGCGACACGCTGGATGAAGCCGAGATCGCCGCAAAGAAAAAAGCGCTGAAGAAAGCCAGCGGCAGCGAGGTGTTCACCATTTCCGCCGCCGCCCGTCAGGGGCTCGACGACGTGCTCGTGACCATGGCCCGCACGATCGATGAATACCGCAAGCTGCAGGCCGAAGAAAAAGCCCGCAACCAGCCGGCCCTCACCCCCTTGCCGGAGCACCGCGACCCCGATGCCTAAGGTAGTTGCCCTTCCGTCGCTGGCGCTGGCCAAGCGCGTGGTCATCAAGATCGGCTCCAGCCTGGTTGCCGACCTTGCCAACGCGCAGGTGCGCCGCGCATGGATGCAAAGCATCGCCACCGACATTGCGCAACTGCATGCGCGGGGCAACGACGTGATCCTTGTGTCCTCCGGCGCGGTGGCGCTGGGTCGCCCGTGCATCGGGCTGGGGGTGGAAGCGCTGGATTTGAGCGAGAAACAGGCCGCCGCCGCCGCGGGCCAGCCGCTGCTGATGCAGGCATGGGCCGAAGCGTTCGCCCCGCATGCCATCGGCGTGGCGCAAGTGCTGCTGACGCTGGAAGATTCCGAAGACCGCCGGCGTTACCTGAACGCCCGCACCACCTTCACCACGCTGCTATCGCACCGGCTCATTCCCATCGTGAACGAGAACGATACGGTGGCCACCGCCGAGCTGAAATTCGGTGACAACGACCGACTGGCCGCGCGCGTGGCGGTCATGACCTCGGCGGATACGCTGGTGCTGTTCTCGGACATTGACGGGCTCTACACCGCCGACCCGCGCAAGGACAAAGGCGCGCAGCATATCGCGCGGGTGGACGCGCTCGATGCGAGCATTCTTTCCATGGGCGGTGGCGCCGCCAGCGCCACCAGCAATGGCGGCATGAAAACCAAGCTGGATGCGGCGCAAATGGCGCTCTCCGCCGGGTGCCACATGGTCATTGCCAAAGGCGAAGTCATGCACCCCATTCAGGCCATGCTGGATGGCGCGCGCTGCACCTGGTTCGTCGCCAGCACACGCCCACAACTGGCGCGCAAACACTGGATCGCCACCTCCGTGCATGCGCGCGGCGGCGTGGTGATCGACGAAGGGGCCGAGCGCGCCCTCACCCAGGGCAAAAGCCTGCTACCGGCGGGCGTGGTTAAGGTGCAGGGAACCTTCGAGCGGGGCGACACCATCGCCGTGACCAACCTGACCGGCACGTTGCTGGCGCGCGGCATCAGCGCCTATGCGGCCGACGAGGCGCAGAAGATCATGGGCAAAAAGACCAGTGCGATTGCCGGGATTTTAGGCTATGCAGGGCGTGACACCCTGATCCACCGCGATGATCTTGCCCTGATATGACGCAGCACCAGCCTGATCCTGCCAGCCGCCTTGAACGGCTCTTCGCCAACTTCATCGACACGTTCCTGTTGATGATCCCGGCGGGCATCCTGCTGCAGGCGGGCGGCCCGGAATCGGCGCTTGCGCTGGTCGGCACCTTCGCCTGCAACATGGCCTATTTCGTGGCCTTCACCGCTTCGAACTGGCAGGCCACGCCGGGCAAGCGTCTGTTCGGCATCCATGTGCGGCGGCTGGATGGGCGCGCCATCACCCAGCGCGACGCGGTGGAGCGTTTCCTTGCCTACATCATGCCGTCGCTGCCCATGTACCTCACCGTCATTCCGCAGAACACGGTGGGCATCCTCACCGTGTGGCTGACGCTCGCATGGTACATGCCCATTCTGGTGCGCCCGGATCGCCGGGGCCTGCATGACCTGCTTTGCGCCACGCACGTGGTGAACGGGCGGCTATGAGCGACGTACTGACCCCCATGCTGGAAGCCCTTGCCCAGCGCGCCCGCGAAGCCACGCGCGTGCTTGCGAACGTGGATGCTGCCAGCAAAGCCGCGGGGTTGCGCGCCGCCGCCGCCAGCTTACGCAGCGCCACCGCCGAAATTCTGCGCGCCAACCAGCAGGACCTTGCCCATGCGAGCGGCCTCACCGATGCGCTGAAAGACCGGCTGACCCTCACCGACGCGCGCATCGAGGCGATGGCCACGGGCGTGGAAACCGTCGCGGGCTTATGCGACCCCGTTGGCCGCGTGCTGGACGCATGGACGGTGCCGCATAACGGCATTCGTATCGAGAAAATCGCCGTGCCCATCGGCGTGGTCGGCATGATCTATGAATCACGCCCGAACGTCACGGCGGATGCGGCTGCCATTGCGATTTATGCGGGCAACGCCGTGCTGCTGCGCGGCGGCAGCGAAAGCGTGCGCAGCAACACCGCCATTGCGGATGCGATGCGCAGCGGCCTCCAGCAGGCAGGCCTGCCGGTGGATAGCATGCAGCTGATCCCCACGCAGGACCGCGCCGCCGTGGGCTGGATGCTGCAATCGCCCCACGCGCTGGATGTGATCATTCCGCGCGGCGGCAAAACGCTGACCGAACGCGTGGCGCGCGAAGCCCGCGTGGCCACCCTGCTGCACCTCGAGGGCAACTGCCATCTCTACGTGCATGCAGCGGCGGATGTGGCGACCGCACAGCGCGTGGTCATGAACGCCAAGCTGCGCCGCACCGGCATTTGCGGTGCCATGGAATCGCTGCTGCTGGACGCGGCCATTGCCCCCACACTCGGCCGCACCCTCGTGCAGCAACTGCTGGATGCCGGCTGCGAACTGCGCGGCGACGCCACCGTGCAGGGCTTTGATGCGCGCGTGAAACCCGCGACCGACGAGGATTGGGCCACCGAATACCTCGCGCCCATTTGCTCAGTGAAAATCGTGCCGGGGGTGGAGGCGGCGATCGCCCACATCAACCAGCATGGCTCGCACCATACCGATGGCATCATCACCACCGACCAACAGGCCGCCGCACAATTCACGCAGGCCGTGGATTCGGCCATTGTCACCGTGAATGCCTCGACACAATTCGCCGATGGCGGCGAATTCGGCTTCGGCGCCGAGATCGGCATTGCCACCGGTCGCCTGCACGCGCGTGGCCCGGTGGGTGCGGCCCAGCTGGTCACCTACAAATACATCGTGCGAACCGACGCGGCCGACGGGGCCATTCGTGCGGGCTAAACCGCGCATCGGGCTGCTCGGGGGCTCGTTCAACCCGGCGCATGCGGGCCACCTGCATATCGCGCTGGAAGCGCTCAAGCGCCTGAAGCTGGACGAGGTTTGGCTGCTGGTATCGCCGCAGAACCCGCTGAAAAGCACGCAGGACATGGCCGAATACGGCACCCGCGTGCAAAGCGCGAAGCAACTGGCGCGCCACCCCCGCCTGCGCGTGGTCGAGATCGAGAAACAACATGGGCTGCGCTACACGGTGGATACGGTGGAATGGCTGAAACACCATTACCCCCAAACCCGGTTCGTGTGGCTGATGGGGGCCGATAACCTTGCCGGGTTCCACCGCTGGCGGGCGTGGCAACGCATTGCTGCGTGCGTGCCCATCGCGGTGATGGACCGCGCGCCCTACACGCTGCGCGCCCTGCGCAAACCCTTCGCGCGGCGCTATGCGTATGCCCGCCTGCATGCACGCGATGCGGCCCTGCTGGCGCAGGCGGAAAGCCCCGCATGGGCATACCTGACCATTCCGCGGCACCCGCTTTCCTCCACATGGCTACGGAAAACGCTTGGAAGCCGGGCCTTCCTGGTGCATACTTAGGGCATTCCAACGCCCATAGGAGGGGCTTACGTCTACCACCGCCAAACGCGCCCCGCGCCGTAGCACTGCCAGCAAAACCAGCGGCACTGCCACTCCCAAAAAAGCCACGGCAAAGCCGGCGGCCAAAGCGGCGAAGAAAACTCCTGCCGCTGCCCTGCCGATCGCCGAGCAATGGCGCAATGTCATCACCCACTCGCTGGATGAGAACAAGGCCGAGGAGATCACCGCACTGGACCTGAAAGAGAAATGCAGCTTCACCGATTTCATGGTGGTCGCCAGCGGCCGTTCGGCGCGCCATGTGTCGTCGCTCGCCGACCATGTGGTGGATGACCTGCGCAAGGCCGGCGGCACCATCATGTCGGTGGAAGGCAAGGATTCCGGCGACTGGGTGCTGATCGACGCAGGCGACGTGGTGGTGCACATCTTCCGCCCAGAGATCCGCCAGTTCTACAACATCGAAAAAATGTGGGCCATCCCGCTTCCGCCCGCTTAAAAACGCATGAAGATCCTCATCGCAAGCGTGGGCAAGGCCAAGCGCAGTGCCGAAGCCGAACTGGTGGCACGCTACCTGAAACAGACCCGCTGGGACGTGACCCTGAAAGAATTACCCGATGCGCCCGCGGGCCTGCCCAGCGCCGAACGCAAAGCGTGGGAAGCCAAAAAGATCGAAGCGCTGATGGAGCCAGAAACGCGCCTTATCGCGCTGGATGGGTTGGGCGAACAGCTCAGCAGCCCGCAATTTGCCAGCATCATTACCCGCGCACAGGGCGACCGCTGCAAGCGGGTGATCTTCGCCATCGGCGGGCAGGACGGGCTGGATAGCAGCATCCTGAGCCTTGCGCACCGCGTGGTGGCGTTCGGCATGTGCACCTGGCCGCATCAGCTGGTGCGCGCGCTGCTGGCCGAGCAGATCTACCGTGCCTACACGCTCAGCATCGGCCATCCGTACCATAGCGGGCATTGATCGCGCTTATGCTTGATTCTGCGAGCCGTTGCGCTACACCGTAGCCATGACACACGCACGCCCAAAACCAGTGGTTCTCTGCATCCTCGATGGCTGGGGAGAACGCGACGAACGCGAACACAACGCCATTGCGCAGGCCAACACCCCCAACTGGGATCGGCTGCGTGCGCATTATTTGTGCGGGCGCCTCAGCGCCTCGGAGCAGGATGTGGGACTACCCACCGGCCAGATGGGCAATTCCGAAGTCGGCCACATGAATATCGGCGCGGGCCGCGTGGTGATGCAGGACCTGCCGCGCATCGACGCCGCGATTGCTGACGGCTCGCTCGCCGCCAATGCACAGCTGCAGCATTTCATTGCTGCACTGCAAAAATCGGGGGGCACGGCGCACCTGCTCGGCCTGCTCTCCGATGGTGGGGTGCACGCACATCAGGCGCATATCGTAGCGCTCGCGAACATCCTTGCCACGGCGGGCATTCCCGTTGCCATCCACGCCTTCCTCGACGGGCGCGACACCGCGCCGCAAAGTGCTGCCGGTTACGTGGCGCAGGTCGAATCCGCACTGCACCCAAACGCACGCATCGCCACCGTCACCGGGCGTTATTACGCCATGGACCGCGACAAGCGCTGGGAACGCGTTTCGCAGGCGTATGCTGCGATGGTGCAGGCAAAAGGCGCGGCCGTAGCCACCGCGCAGGATGCGATCGCGCAAAGCTACGCTGGCAAACTGAGCGATGAATTCGTGCTGCCGCATATCGTGGGCGATTACGCGGGCATGCGCGAAGGCGATGGGCTGCTGATGGCGAATTTCCGCGCCGACCGCGCACGACAAATGCTGCACGCGCTGGTGGACCCCGCCTTCAGCGATTTCCCCACCACACCGGTCAAATACGCAGCCACGCTCGGCATGGTCGAATACAGCGACGCGCTGAATGCGTTCCTGCCCGCGCTGTTCCCGCAGCAATCCATGGAGCAGAATCTCGGCGAGATCGTGGCGAACGCAGGGCTTACGCAACTGCGCATCGCGGAGACCGAGAAATACGCGCACGTGACCTTCTTCTTCAGCGGCGGGCGCGAAGCACCCTACGCGGGCGAAGAACGCATCCTCGTGCCCTCGCCCAAAGTCGCGACCTACGACCTGCAGCCGGAAATGTCAGCCCCTGCCATGACGGACAAACTGGTGGAGGCCATCGAAAGCGGCCGCTTCGACCTGATCGTGGTGAACTATGCGAACACCGACATGGTCGGCCATAGCGGCGATATCCGCGCCGCCATGCGCGCCGTCGAAGCGGTGGATGCGTGCCTTGGCCGCGTGGTCAGCGCGGTGGAAAAGGTCGGTGGGGCCATGCTGGTCTCGGCCGATCATGGCAACGCCGAATGCATGCACGACGACGAAGGTGGCCAGCCCCACACCGCGCACACGCTGAACCTTGTGCCCTGCATCATCGTGGGTGAGGCCTACATGAACACGGGGCGCCGCCTGCGCGACGGCATCCTTGCCGACATCGCCCCCACCGTGCTTGGCCTGATGGGGCTTGCACAGCCTGCTGCCATGACCGGGCGCAACCTGCTTGCCGAGGATGCTGCGCATGCGTCGGTGGCATAGTGCCCTGCCGCTGCTGCTTTGCTGCGCAGCATCGCTGGCAATGGGGCATGCTTCCGCCCAACCTGCACCGCAGCAAAAACTGAACCAGACACAAGCGCAACTGCAACAAACGAAGCAGCAGGAAGCCAAGCTGAAGAAAGAGCTGGAAAGCACCCGCGCCGATCTTTCGACCATGCGCGAACGCGCCACCAGCCTTGCGCAAAGCCTGCAGCAAAGCGAAGCCGAAACTGACCGCGCGCAGGCGAAACTCGCCAAGGTTTCGCAGGAGCTGAGCGTAACCGAGCGTGAATTCGCCGTGCGCAAACAGGAATACGCGCACACCGTGGCGGGCCTGTTGCGCATGCGCCAGCTTCCGCCCACCGCCATGTTCGCCGACGAGGAAAGCCTCGGCACCATGCTGCGCACGGGCCGCGCCATGCAGCACACCAACACGGCACTGGCCGAACGCGCCAAGGCCCTGCGCGCGCAGATGGAGCGCATCCAGCGCCTGCGCCGCGAGGCCGATGGCAACAAGGCCGCCGTAGAGCGCAACCAGAAGCAGCTGGCCGAGAAGCAGAAGCAGCTGGCCGCCGACATGGCCACCCGCCAGCGCCTGCAGGCCAAGCTGGAACGCGACCATGCCGACGCGGTGGCCCAGACCCAGAAACTTTCACGCGAATCGGCCACACTGCAGGAGCTGATCGGCAAGCTGGAATCGGCCCGCGCTACCCCGCAATTTGCGCAAAAATCTGCCCCGGCCCAGCCGAACGCGCCGCTTGCCAGCGCCAAGGGCCGCCTGAAACTGCCCGTCACCGGCACGGTCAAGCACCGCTTCGGCGACCGCAAGAACGCCAACGAGACCTATCGCGGGCTAGTGTTCGCCGCACGCCCCGGCGCCACGGTGGTGGCCCCCTATCAGGGCGAAGTGGTGTTCACCGGGCCGTTCATGGATTACGGGCGCATGGTGCTGGTGAAGCATGGCGACGGCTACATCACGCTGCTGGCCGGGTTGGGCAGCATCCAGGTGGGCCTGAACCAGCGCCTGAACAGTGGCGAGCCGCTGGGAACCATGCCCACCGGCAATGCCCAACTCTATGTTGAGGTGCGTGAGCGCAGCAAGCCTATTGACCCGGCTGGCTGGTTCGCTAATCTGCCTCGAAAATAGCTGCCGCCGTCACCCCCGCACACGAGTTCATATGACCCTCCGCAAAACCACCGCCCGCGCTTTGACCCTTGCCCTCATCAGCGGCGCGACCATGCTTCCTTTTTCTGCGGCGCACAGCGCCCCGCAGGGCGACGACAGCAGCACCTACGAACTGCTCAACCTGTTCGGCGAAGTGTTCGACCGCGTGCGCACCGACTACGTGGAGCCCGTGTCGGACGAGAAGATCATCGAATCGGCGCTGAACGGCATGCTCACCTCGCTGGACCCGCATTCCAGCTACATGAACGAAAAGCAGTTCGGTGAAATGAAAGTGCAGACCAAAGGCGAATTCGGCGGCCTTGGCATTGAAGTGACCATGGAGAACGGGCTGGTGAAGGTCGTCTCCCCCATCGATGAAACGCCGGCGGCCAAAGCGGGCGTGAAACCCGGCGATTTCATCGCCGAGATCGATGGCCAGCAGGTGATGGGCATGAGCCTGTCCGACGCGGTCGAGAAAATGCGCGGGCCGGTCGGCACCTCGGTGAAGATCACCATCCTGCGCGAAGGCAGCAAAGAACCGATCAAGCTCACCCTGAAACGCGACGTGATCCGCATCCAGTCGGTGCGTAGCCGCGCCGAGGGCGACGTGGCCTACCTGCGCATCACCTCCTTCTCGGAGCAGACCGCCAGCGCCATGATCAGCGCGTTCGAAAAAGAGAAAAGCGCCATCGGCGGCGAGCTGAAAGGCATCGTGCTCGACCTGCGCAACAACCCGGGCGGCCTGCTCGATCAGGCCATCGAGGTGAGCGACGCCTTCCTCGACCGCGGCGAGATCGTCAGCACCCGTTCGCGCAAGCCGGAAGAATCGCGCCGCTATTCGGCCACGCCGGGCGACATTGCCGGTGGCCTGCCCATCGTGGTGCTGATCAACGAAGGTTCGGCCTCGGCTTCCGAGATCGTGGCCGGTGCGCTGAAGGACCACAAGCGCGCTGTGGCGCTGGGGGTGAAGACCTTCGGTAAAGGCTCGGTGCAGACCGTGATCCCCATCAGCGGGCATGGCGCCATTCGCCTGACCACCGCGCGTTACTACACGCCGTCGGGCACCTCCATTCAGGCCAAAGGCATTGAGCCGGATATCGCTGTGGAACAGGCAAAAGTTGAAAAGCTTGACCATGACGTGAACATCTCGGAAGCCACGCTGCGCGGCCACCTCACCAACGACCAGGATGGCGAGAAGCAATCCACGCCGGTCGAGATCACGGTGCCGAGCAAGCCGCTGGAAGTGAAGACCGCACCGGGCAAAGACGTGCCCGCGGTGGAAGACTACCAGCTCAGCCGTGCGCTGGACCTGATCCGTGCCGTGTCCATCTATAAACAGGTGCAGGCGCCTGCCAGTGCTGCGCCCGCGGCAGCCAAGCAGCAAGCGGTGAAACCGTTCGCCCCGGCGAAAAAGTGAGTGGCCAATGAAACGCGCCCTGCTGCGCCTGCGTAGCCTGTTGCCCCGGGGGCTTGCCCTGTGGGGCGGGCTAACGGTGCTGCTGGCGGTGGGCGTGCTCACCAGCCTTGCCGACCTTGCGGGCACTCCGGCCGCCGAAACGCTGCGCGCCAACAGCGCTCACCAGCGCGTCATCATCGACCCCGCCACGGGCCTTGTCAGCGGGCTACCCGGCAAAGCAGGCCAGGCACCGGCGTTCGACGTGACCGAGGAGCCTGCCCCCTCCGAAGAGACACCGGCGACCGAAGCGCCGGAGCCCACATCGCCTGAAGTGGAAGAACCCAGCAGCTCACCCACCACGACCACCGAGCCTGCAGAAGAGCCCGCGGCAGAAGAACCTGCGATCACGCCGGAGCCTGCAGAAGAACCTGTTGCCGAGCCCGCCGCCGAGGCCACGCCGGAGCAGGATACCGTCGGCTCCTACAGCCTGCGTACCACCGCCACCGCTGCGGCGTTCCCGACCGTGGCGCGCTCCAGCCAGAGCCTTGTGCGCGCCCCCGCCCCCGAGATCACCGAGCGCAAAGGCAAGCTCACCCTTCCCAAGACCGGCGAGAAGGACGTGACGCCCCGCCAGCTTTACGCGAAGACCTTCCAGCGCGTGGAGCAGCAACCGCTGATCGCCTTCGTGGTGATGGATGCCGGGTTCAGCACCGAAAGCCTGAACATGATACTGGCGCTGCCGCCGGAAGTGAGCGTGGGCATCTCTGCCTATGCCGACCGCAGCGACGAACAGATCGCCGCGCTGCGCAACGCGGGCCACGAAGTGTGGGCCATGCTGCCCGCCATGACGGATCGCTACCCGCAAGACGATCCCGGCCCGCTGGGACTGATCAACCTGCTCACCCCCTCGGAAGCGCTGGACCGCCTGCATCGCGCGCTTTCCAGCACGGTGGGCAGCGTGGGCGTGATCCTTCCCGCCAGCGAAGCGCTATCGCAGCAGGCTGAGCTTTGGAAATCCATGCGCGAGGAAATACTGAAACGCGGCCTGCTGCTGCTTGCCGCGAACCCCACGCGCGACCTTGAAAAGCTCGGCGGTAGCGAAGACGCGCAAGCACTGATGCGCCGTGCCGACCTGGTGATCGACGAGCAGCAGACCGCCTCGGCCATACGCAGCAAACTGGCCAGCCTGGCAGCGAAAGCCGAGGAGAAGAAGAAACTGGTGGTGCTGCTGCGTGCACGCCCGCAATCGCTGCAATTGCTGCAGGCATGGCTGAAGAAAGAACCGCTGGAGGCCCCCACCGTGCTGGCCCCGCTTTCGGCCATCTATGCGCCCGATGTGGCGCCCCCGCCGCCGGAAGCGCCGGAGAAAAGCGGCGGTCACTAATGGGGGCGTTCGATCATCTGCCCTATCGACGCGGCGTCGGCATCATGCTGCTGAACGCGCGCGGCAAGGTCTTCGTGGCCAAGCGCATCGACATGACCAGCGAGGCATGGCAAATGCCGCAAGGCGGCATCGATGACGGCGAGGACCCACAAACGGCCGCCCTGCGCGAGCTGAAAGAGGAAACAGGCACGGACAAGGCCGAGATCATCGCCGACTCGGGCGAGTGGCTGCGTTACGACCTGCCCGATGCGCTCGTTCCGAAGCTCTGGAAAGGCCGCTACCGCGGGCAGGAACAGCTATGGTATGTGATGCGCTTCACGGGGCAGGACAGCGACATCGACATCGCGACCGACCAC
>QFOX01000052.1 GCA_003241645.1 Azospirillum brasilense
AGCACTAACAACGCGCTTCGGTAAGCAAAAATACCAACCAAATCAGAAGCTAAAGGTTGTACACATGGCTGCAGACATTCTTGTCATTGATGATGAGTCGGACATTACCTCTCTCATCTCCGACATTCTTACGGATGAAAAATACTCCGTTCGTACCGCAAATAACTCCGACCGCGCCCTGAAAGCGCTGGCCGAACGCGTTCCCAACGCCATTATCCTCGACATCTGGCTGCAAGGCTCGGAGCTTGATGGGCTCGGCATCCTCGAGATCGTGCAGAAAAAATACGCGCATGTGCCGGTCGTCATGATCTCCGGCCACGGCAACGTCGAAACCGCCGTGACCGCCATTAAAATGGGCGCGTACGACTACATCGAAAAACCCTTCAGCGCCGAACGCCTCATGATCATTGTGAAGCGCGCGCTGGAAGCCGCCAAACTGCGCAGCGAGAATAACGAGCTGAAAAAGCGCGGCAGCAACGAGTCCGAACTGATCGGTGCTTCGGCCGCGATCAACACCGTGCGCCAGACCATCGAGAAGGTCGCCCCCACCAACAGCCGCGTGCTCATCACCGGTGCGCCGGGCACGGGCAAAGAGCTGGTCGCCCGCCTCATCCACGGCCGCAGCATGCGTGCCCACGCGGCGTTCATTCCGCTGAACGCGGCCAGCTTCACCGCCAGCCGCAACATCGAAGCCGAACTGTTCGGCACCGAGGACACCAACCCGAACGGCGGTGCTGAGAAACTCGGCGTGCTGGAGCGCGCCCATGGCGGCACCCTGTTCATCGACGAGGTGGCCGACCTGACGCTCGAAACGCAAGGCCGCCTTCTGCGCGCCCTGCAGGAGCAATCGTTCGAGCGCGTGCGTGGCAACAAGCGCGTGTCGGTGGATGTGCGCGTGATCGCCGCCACCAACAAGGACCTGCAGGAAGAGATCGCCGCGGGCCGCTTCCGCGAGGACCTGTATTACCGCCTGAACGTGGTGCCGCTGCGCATGCCGAACCTGCGCGAGCGCCGCGACGACATCGCCGCCCTTTCGGCGCATTTCCTCAAGCGCGCGGCGGATGCGATGGGCCTCGCCACGCGCAGCCTGGGCGAAGAAGCCCTCGCCGTACTGCAAAGCTACAACTGGCCCGGCAACGTGCGCCAGCTGCGCAACGTCATGGAATGGCTCATCATCATGGCCCAGCCCGGTCAGAATGGTGAGATCACCGCCGACGCCCTGCCGCCGGAGCTGATCGACGCGAACATCACCGTGCTGCGCCCCGAGCTTTCGAGCGACATCATGAGCATGCCGCTGCGTGAAGCCCGCGAAACGTTCGAGAAGCAATACCTCGCCGCGCAGATCAACCGCTTTGGTGGCAACATCAGCAAAACCAGCAACTTCGTGGGCATGGAGCGCTCGGCGCTGCACCGCAAGCTGAAGATGCTGGGCATTGGCAACGAAGAGAAGAACGCCGCCTGAATGGATGGCGCAAGCTGATACGAAAAGGGCCGCTTCGCAGCGGCCCTTTTTTGTAATATCATCATGATGATGGATAGACGCTATGGAGCATAAGGTGCGGGCTTTTTCGCTGGTCGAATTAAGTATTGTATTGGTTATCCTTGGCTTGCTTACGGGAGGCATCCTCGGAGGGCAAAGCCTTATCCGTGCCGCCGAACTACGCAGCTTCGGCAATGACCTTAATCGCTATGTCACGGCCAACTGGACCTTTCGTGATAAATATTTCGCCATGCCCGGCGATATGAATAACGCGACTGCGTTCTGGGGTGCGCAAGATAGTGGCGACGGTTTAGGCACGGATTGCACCAACAGCTCTTCCAGCAGCGCAGCTACATGTAATGGCGATGGCAACGGCCAGATATGCAGCAATGCCATGTGCTATGAGAGCCATCGCTATTGGCAGCACCTAGCCAATGCAGCACTGGTAGAAGGCAATTACACCGGCATCGCGATGAATACGACCAACCAATCCGGTTCGTCACCGGGAATCAATGCACCCCGCCTGCGCTTACGCAATGTTACCCTGCAAGCCCGCGATTACGGCAACGTTACGAGCGATGCCGGTATTTACGACGGGAGCTATTTTGGACTGTTCTTCGCCGGTGGTATCGCCTGCCCAACCTGCAACCCGCATGATCCGTTCTTGACCACGGCCGAGGCCTGGAACATCGACACGAAGATCGATGACGGCAAACCAGCCTTAGGCCGCCTGCGCACATTCAAATATGGCAACGTAACGTCGTATGCAGCCACTAGCGCCAATTGCGCCAATAGCCTGACTCAGTCAACAGCAGAGTATGACCTTGCGCGCGAAGGGCTCAGCTGCGCGATGATCTACACATTCCGCTAAAAAATAGGATTTTCTTATCGATACCCCACAAATGAAAAGGGCCGCTTCGCAGCGGCCCTTTTTTTATACATGGTCGGACCGGAACTAGGCAGCGGCCACTTCGTTTGCCTGTTGCACGGCCCACTGGTTGCTGGCTTCGTCATACACATGCAGCTCACCCAGCGCGATGTCGAACCACGCACCATGGATCGACAGCTCGCCCGACTGGATGCGCGAACGGATCCACGGGAAAGTGCGCAGGTTCGCAAGCGAATGCTCAACGCTCGCGTGCTCCACCTGCTTGCAATGCTCGTGCACGGGGGTGCCTTCCGGCACCTTCACGCTGCTGGCCACGTCCTGCACATCGGCCATCCATTTGCCGATGAAGTCACTGTTGGTCAGCGGCGTGAAATCGGTCACCACGCTGGCGATACCGCCGCATTTGCCATGGCCCATCACCACGATGTGCTGCACGCCCAGCCCGTGAATGGCGAACTCAAGCGCCGCGCTGGTGCTGTGGTGTTTCTCATCCGGCGCGTAGGGCGGCACAAGGTTGGCCACGTTGCGCACCACGAACAGTTCGCCCGGGCCGGCGTCGAAAATGGTCTCCGGCGCCGCACGGCTATCGCAGCAGGCAATGATCATCACTTTCGGCTTCTGGCCTTTGCTGGCCAGCTTCTGGTAGCGCTGTTCTTCGCTGGCGTAGCGGTTATTGCGGAAATTATCATACCCCGTGGCCAGTTCGGCAGGCAGGATCGAATGGGAAGTGTTATCGGTCATAGGTTCTCCTTTGCTGGCGTTATTCTTCCGTCCAGTTAGGTGCAGTGCAACGCAATTCCATCAAGCTTACAAAACTGTATAGCGCCTGTATAGCACCGGACCGCCAGTTTGTTTTTGCGACGCTCGCGGTTTTAGGTTATGATAAGCAAATGAAACATAATGATAAGCGCGGCTTTACCCTGGTGGAACTGTCCATCGTGCTGGTCATTATCGGCCTGCTTTCCGGCGGCATTCTTGGCGGCCAATCGCTGATCCACGCCGCCGAATTGCGCGGCATTGCCACCGATTACCAGAGCTACAGCACGGCCACCCAGACCTTCCGCGACAAATATTTCGCCGTGCCGGGTGACATGGTGAATGCCACGGCCTTCTGGGGAAAAAGCACCGCCGATTGCAATGCGCAAACCGGCACCGCCGCCACGCCCGGCACCTGCAATGGCAACGGCAACGGCCGCATGGAACACGCCGCCGCAGCAGGCGGCACGGCGGAATCCTTCCGCGCGTGGCAGCAACTGGCGTTGGCCGGGCTTATTCCCGGTACCTATACCGGCAATTCCGGCAGCGTCAGCACGGTCGATCCCGACGTGGGCAGCAACGTGCCCGCCAGCAAGATCCGCTCGGTGGGTTGGGGCTACGGCTATTACGATAACAGCAGCGGCGGCAACGCATATTCCTACAATTACGATTTCACCAACTGGCTGGTATTGGGCAACGAGGCGGATAACGTCTACCCGGACGGGCCGTTCATGCCCGCGGAAGATGCATGGAACATCGACAGCAAACTGGACGATGGGAAACCCGGCTACGGCAAGGTGCAGCCCACCTCGCTGGGCAACTGCACGGATTCAGCGAACGCGACCGACCGCGAGAGCGACTATCTGTTGACCAACACGAGTTCGCGCTGCGCGCTGATCGTTGATCTCGGCATCTAGCCGACTGCCCCTACAGATCCGCAAACACGTGCTTCTCGGCCTTCGCGCCGGGGTGCGTGACCGCGCCCTTCTCGGCGCTGCCCACGGTCTGCGCGTATTTCCACAGCGCGCCGGACTGGTAGTCGTTCTCGCGCGGCGTCCATGCGGCACGGCGCTTCTCCAGCTCGGTGTCGGTCACCTTCAGGGTAATGGTGCGAATGCCGTCGCGCGCATCCAGCTCAATGACGTCACCATTCTGGATCAGGCCGATGGTGCCGCCGGCGGCCGCCTCGGGGCCCACATGGCCCACGCAGAAGCCGCGCGTCGCGCCGCTGAAGCGCCCATCGGTGATGAGTGCGACCTTGTCACCCGTGCCCTGCCCATAGAGCGCGGCGGTGGTGGCCAGCATCTCGCGCATGCCGGGCCCGCCTTTGGGCCCCTCGTTGCGGATCACCAGCACTTCGCCTTCCTTGTATTGGCGGGCTTCCACGGCCTTGAAGGCCTCTTCCTCGCATTCGAACACGCGCGCCGGGCCGCTGAAGGTCAGGTTCTGCATGCCCGCCACCTTCACGATCGCGCCCTCCGGCGCGAGGTTCCCTTTCAGCGTTACCACGCCGCCCGTGGGCGTAATGGGCGCAGTCGTTGCGCGCGGTCAGGCAGTCGCCATGCAGGTAGCCGCCATCGAGCAGCGCCTTCATCACCACCGGCACGCCACCGATGCCGTACAGGTCGAACGCCACGTATTTTCCGCCCGGCTTCAGGTCAGCGATGTACGGCGTTTTTGCGAAGATCGCGCCCACGTCGTGGATGTCGAAATCAATGCCGCACTCATTGGCAATGGCGGGCAAATGCAGCGCGCCATTGGTCGAACCGCCGGTGGCAGCCACCACCGCCGCTGCGTTCTCCAGCGCTTTGCGGGTCACAATGTCGCGCGGGCGGATCTTGTGTTTCAGCAGGTTCATCACCGCCTCGCCGCTGGCGAAGGCATACGCATCACGCGAATCGTAGGGCGCCGGTGCACCGGCCGAGCCGGGCAGCGCCAGACCGATGGCTTCGGATACACACGCCATGGTGTTGGCGGTGAACTGGCCGCCACAGCTGCCCGCCGACGGGCACGCCGCCTGCTCCAGCGCTTCGAGATCTTCGTCGCTGAATTTGCCGGCCGCATGCGCGCCCACGGCCTCGAACACGTCCTGCACGGTCACGGTCTTGCCCTTGAACTGGCCCGGCATGATGCTGCCACCATACATGAACACGCTGGGCACGTTCAGGCGCACCATGGCCATCATCAGTCCCGGCAGCGATTTGTCGCACCCGGCAAGGCCGATGAGCGCATCATAGCAATGGCCGCGCATGGTGAGTTCCACCGAATCGGCGATGATGTCGCGGCTGGCCAGCGAGCTTTTCATGCCCTCGTGCCCCATGGCGATGCCGTCGGTCACGGTGATGGTGCAGAATTCGCGCGGGGTGCCACCGGCGGCGGCCACGCCCTTCTTGGCGATCTGGCTCTGGCGCATCAGCGCGATGTTGCAGGGCGCCGCCTCGTTCCACGTGGTCGCCACGCCAATGAAGGGCTGGGCGATCTGTTCCTTGCCGAGGCCCATGGCGTAATAATAGCTGCGGTGCGGCGCGCTTTTGGCCCCCGTGCTGACATGGCGTGAAACGAGGGTCGATTTACCGTAGGTCTTGTCGGTCATGGTGGCGGCCTGTGCTCTGTAGTTTTTCTGCCTAGTGAGCTAGCGCAACTGCGCCGCACACACAAGGCGCGAATGACACAGCGATTTGTAACTTGCGCCGGGCCATGGCCGATCCCATATTTACCGGACTGTTGAACTACTGAAAGGAGGTGATCCAATGTCGAGTTACGAACGAATGACACGCGGTTCCAACCATGGGTCGCGCGAGGTGATCGCCTCGTAAGGCATCCGAGGGGGAAGGACCGTGTGTCCCAACCGTAACGACCCCGGCAGTGACCCTGCCGGGGTTTTTTCATGCCGGAATGCTAGGAATTCGCCCCGCGGGCGATCAGCAGGCGCTCGGTGTCGCGCGCACCATACTGGCGGGCAATGCTGAGCAGGCTTGCGCCGGAGCCGTCCGTCGTGTTCACGCTGATGCCGGTGTTAAGCAGCGCGCGCGTGCCGTTCAGGTCGTTGCGGGCGACGCTGCCGATCAGCAGCTGCACGTAATATTCGCGCGTGCGCGCCGTGGGCAGGTGCCGGTTATCCGGCGTGTAGCTGCTGCGGTAGATCTCATTCGGCAGGATCTGGCGGCGGAAGTTGAAGTTGGTCTTCACCGGGCGGATCGCCGGGGCCAGCGTGGTCTTCCAGGTGCGCACGGCAGGCTTGGGCGCGTCGGGCACCCCTTCGGTGCCGTCCACATTGATCTCGGGCAGGGTCGCCGTTGTCGTGCCGGTGGCGTTCGCGCCCGAGGGGCCGAAGCCCGGCGGCACGGCAAACCCGGTCAAGCCCGGCAGCGAGGTGGGCGGGGTTTGCACATTCAGCGACGCGGCCTCGTCCTGCTCGGCGGTCTGGTCTGCGGTGGCCTGCGCGGCATCGGTCGTGGGCGTCGCCGAACTGCTGGACGGGATCGGGGCATCGCCCAGTTCGGGCACGGGCTCGGCCGGCTCCTCTTCCACCGCGGGGGCAGCGGTCGGGGCATCAACCTTGGGTAGAGTCGCATCCATGTTCTTAGCGGCACCAGCATTGGGGGCCATAGGCGTACTAGGAAGCGAGGGGGCCGAATTCTTGATGACGGTCGGGCCGGTTCCGGGAATGGCACCGGGCAGTGGCGGCAGTGAAAAATCGGGGGTTTGTGCGAGCACATGGCTGCACAAACCCACCGTTAAGAGCGTCACTAACCTAAATTGTCTGGCAATCACTTCAAGCATCTCAATATGTTAAAAGCTTTTGCTCATCATATAGGCGAGCATATGCATTTCATTGAGGCAGCGCATGAGAAACCATCGCGATGCCACTTAGATACCACCATTTTCACTTCCCATTGTGCCATGGCCGCCACAGCGTGGCAACAGGGCACCAGCGCGCATAAAAACAAACGCCACGCGGTTGCATGGCGTTTGTGGATAAGTCTATCGGGTGTGTAAACCTAGTGACCGCTCAGGCGGCGCACTTCTTTCTCGACCATGCGCTCAACAATGCCGGTCAGGTGCATATCGAGCCAGTCTTTCAGCATGGGGCGAAGCGCCTCGATCACGAGGTCCTCGATGGTGGTGCCGGAACGGAAACGCACCCCGCTGGTGGGCAGCGGGGGCAGCGGCGCATCGGGAATGTTCTTCAGCGCATTGAGCGCCGCCATGGAGGTGGCAAGCGTGCGGTCGGAAAGCAGCGCATCGTCCACCGCGGGGGCGGGCTGTGCGGGTGCCGGGGCGCTGAGCGCCACATCCGGCACGGGCGCAGGCTTGGGGGCCGGCGGCGGCGGTGGCGGAGCAGCGGCAATGGTCGGCTCGAATTCAGGCTCGATCGGTGCCGCCATGATCTCTTCGATGGACAGGCTCGGCACGGCCGTGGCCGCAGCTTCAACTTTGGGGGCAGCGTCGCCCAGTAGCACGTCGGCTTCGTCTTCGGAAAGCAGGTCGGTCAGCTCCAGCACGTCCGAGCCGGAAGGTGCAGCGTCCCCCTCCTCAGCGATGATACGCTTGATGGATTGGAGGATTTCTTCCATCGACTGGTCTTGTTCTCTGGCCATAGCGATCGCAATTCACCTGTTAATCCATTCAGTTAAACGGGTGCATTGCGCCAGCGCAAGTAGTTTGTCGGTTCTATACAGACGGTTTTCGCACATTGCATATCAGGTGCAGTTTTTAGGCACCGCGCCTAGAAGCCAATGGGCAACCACTTCGTGTCGTCGTAATGTTCTTCCGGGTCGTATTGCTCGACCGGCAGGTCAAGCGCCGTAGGCGTGAGGCGGCCAAGGGTGCGCTGCAGGTTGAAGGCAGCCACCACGCGGTCGCGCTGCGCCTGCACAAGGTTGGTGCGGGCATTGAATAATTCCTGCTCGGCATCCAGCACGTCCAACACGGTGCGCGCGCCGTATTCCTGTTCCTGCCGCACGCCTTCCAGCGCCACTTCGGCGGCTGCGATCTGTTCGTCGCGGGTGCGGATGGTGGCAATCGCGGTCTCCAGCTGCTCCCACGCGCTGGTCACGCCCTGCTCGATGATGAGGCGCGTATCCTGCACTTCGTATTTGCGCTGGCGCGCGATGTTCTTGGCTTCGCGCACGCGCGAATATTCGGCCCCCGACTGGTAGAGCGGGATGCTCACCTCGACGCCGACGGAGTCCTGGTCGAACTCGCTGTTCGCACCGAGGAAGCCCACGCCCTTCTGGCGGTTCATGCTGCCCACCAGATCCACCGACGGCAGGAGCGCGGATTTGTTGGTCCACACATCGTAGTTCGAGGATTTGGCAAGATGCACGGCGG
The DNA here is from genome assembly GCA_003241645.1 of Azospirillum brasilense. GTDB lineage: Bacteria > Pseudomonadota > Alphaproteobacteria > Rickettsiales > UBA3002 > QFOX01. Next base: position 8,460 of record QFOX01000052.1, read on the forward strand.
CCAGCAGGTCGGTGTTCTCGGCACGGGCCTGCGCCAGCGCTTCCTCCAGCGTGGCGGGGATCTCGGGGAATTCGCTGGGCTGCTCCAGCAGGCCTTCGGGCTTGTAGCCGATCACGCGCTCGAACGCGGCGATGGCCGAGATCAACCGCCCTTCGGCGGAAATGACCTGGCTGCGCGCCACGGAAAGCCGCGCCTCGGATTGCGCCACGTCGGTGCGGGTCACCTCGCCCACTTCGAAGCGCTCGTTCGAGGCTTTGAGCTGCTGGGCCAGCACGTCTTCGTTGTTGCGCGACAGCTCAAGGATCGAAGTGGCGGCCACCACATCCATGTAGGCGGTCACGGCGTCCTGCAGCACCTGCTGCTCCACCCCGCTCAGCTGTTGCTGGCCGGCGCGCACGCGCTGCTTGGCGCTGTTGTAGCTGGAGAAGGTTCCGCCGCCGCGGAACAGCGGCTGGCGCACGGTGAGGTTCTTGGTTTCGGTGTCGCCGTAATTCCAGTCCGACCCGGCATTGGCCACGCGCTGGCGGCCTTTGGCGTAGCTGGCGGCGGCGTTCGGGCGGAAGCCGGAGAGCGCCTGCGCGACCTCTTCATCCGTCGCACGCTGGCGGTCACGCTCGGCTTTAATGGAAGGGTTGCCCTTGTAGGTGGCGACCAGTGCGTCGGTAAAACTGTCGGCCATGGCAGGCGTGGCAAACGCCAGAAGGCTGACACCGGCAAGGATATAAAGACGCAAGGGCGAGGATTTCATGGTCGTTTCCGTGTTCGTGTGGGCCCACTATGCCGACGAGTTGCTAATATTTCACTAATGCAACCCAATGGCGAATATTTTTCCCTTATGCAACCTTCGGGGCCATAAGCCGGTCGGTCAAGGGTCGAAATATGCGTGTGCGCTGCATCAACGTCACGCTTTCATACACATGCTTGCACCCGCTGTTCAAGCTGGCCATCACTTTTACACAGGAAACAATGCGTTGTGTGGCCACGGGATGACGAAAACAAAAACGGCACCCGAAGGTGCCGTTTGTATGAGGAGATGGAGGCCGAGGGCGGAATCGAACCGCCGAATACAGGATTTGCAGTCCCGTGCATTACCACTTTGCTACTCAGCCTCACCAAAAGTGGAACGCGGTTGTAGCGCCCCACAGGTGATTGGTCAAGCAGCCTTACGCCACCAGTTTTTTGCGCTGTTCGGGCGCAAGCACCGAGCGCAGCATCCACGCGGCTTTGTCATGCACGGCGATGCGCTGCGTGAACAGGTCAGCCGTGGCAGCATCATCGGCCTTCTCGGCTTTCTCGAGCGCCTTTTTCAGGTTTTCCGACAGTTGCAGGTTCGACTGGTGCAGGTCTTTCACCATCTCGAAATCATCGGCCTCGGCCTTCGCTTCCTTGATCTTGGTGAGTTTCGCGAACTCGCTGTAGCTGCCGGGGGCTTTCTCGCCCAGCGCACGAATGCGCTCGGCCACCACGTCCACCGCGGCGAACAGCTCGTTATACTGCTCTTCGAACATCAGGTGCAGGCTGCGGAACAGGCCGCCCTCGACGTTCCAATGGTAGTTCTGGGTTTTCAGCTGCAGGCTGTAGGTGTCAGCAAGGATGCCTTTGAGTGCATCGGTCACGGGTTTGTTGCTCATGGATAGCTCCTGAATGATTGATACATGCCTAATATAATGCGGCCCCATCAATACGCCATAGGGACGTCGTGATGAACCCGATCGATGCGCTCAATCGGCGTTACGCCGCTTGCTTCCCGCTCGCTCCGGCTGCTTTCAGTGCCTGATCCAGATCCGCGATGATGTCTTCCGCATCCTCGATGCCGATGCTCACGCGGATCGCCTCGGGCAGTACGCCCACGGATTTCTTATGCTCCTCGGTCAGCTGGCCGTGGGTGGTGCTGGCCGGGTGAATGACCAGCGAGCGCGTGTCACCAATGTTCGCCAGCATGGAGAACAGCTTCAGATTATCTACCGTGCCTTTGGCCACTTCATAGCCGCCCTTCACGCCGAAGGTGAACACCGCACCCGCGCCGCGCGGCAGGTATTTCTTGGCCAGCGTGTGGTACTGGTTGCTGGGCAGGCCCGCATACGACACCCAGGCGATGGCCGGGTTGGCAATGAGCCACTCGGCCACTTTCTGGGCGTTGCTGACATGGCGCTCCATGCGCAGGCTCAGCGTTTCAATGCCGTTGAGCGTGAGGAACGCGTTGAACGGCGACTGCGTGGGCCCCAGTGCGCGCAGGCCAATGGCGTGGTTGTGCACAGTGAGCGCCATGGTGCCGAACTGCTCGGCGAAGTTCACGCCGTTATAGCTGGGGTGCGGCTGCGCCAGCTCGGGGTATTTGGCGGCGTGCTTCTTCCAGTCGAAATTGCCGCCATCCACCACCGCGCCACCAAGCGCGGTGCAGTTACCGTTCAGGAATTTGGTGGTCGAATGCACCACCACATGCGCGCCCCACTCGATGGGGCGGCACAGATATGGGCTCGCCATGGTGTTATCCACCACCAGCAGAATGCCCGCCTCGTTCGCGATCTTGGCGAGGCCTTCAATGTCGGAGATGACGCCGCCGGGGTTCGCCAGCGACTCCACGAAAATGAGTTTGGTTTTCTCGGTAATGGCTTTTTTCACCGCGTCGAGATCGTCCACATCCACGAAATCCGCATGCCAGCCGAAGCTGCTGGGGAAGGTGTTCTGGAACTGGTCGGTGGTGCCGCCATACAGGCGCTTGCTGGCAATAAAGCGCTCACCCGGCTTCACCAGCGCCTGGAACACCAGCAGTTGCGCGGCATGGCCGGAAGCGGCCACCGTGGCCCCTACCCCACCTTCCAGCGCGGCAAGGCGCGATTCAAGCACGGCGTTGGTCGGGTTGGTGAGGCGCGAATACACGTTGCCGAATTTCTTCAGCGCGAATTTGTCGGCCGCGTCCTCGGCATTGTCGAACACATAGGCGCTGGTCTGGTAGATGGGCACCTGCCGCGCGCCGGTGGTCGCCTCGGGCTCGTACCCGGCATGGATGGCTCGTGTGTCGAATTTCGCGTTCTCATGCGCCATGGGGCGGCTCCTAATACAAATTTTAAATGTTGTTTAAAACGTTAAACACGAAAGCAATGTATATTATCGCCCGCGCCACGTCAAATCCCTGCCGTGGTAACACCGCGTTTCCATCCCGTCAAACCGCAGCGCGGCATTATTCACTTGCAAGCTGTGCATGGCATTGCCATATCGGCGGCGCATGAGCAGCTTACTGAACCAGTTTACCCAGCATGCCCCCGGCGGCACCCACAGCACCGACGTGGCCATCATCGGCGCGGGGCCGGTGGGCTTGTTCGCGGTGTTCGAACTTGGGCTGCTCAACATCAAGGCGCACCTGATCGATATCCTGAACCGCCCCGGCGGGCAGTGCGCCGAGCTGTACCCCGAAAAACCGATTTACGATATCCCGGCACTGCCCATCGTCACCGGCCAGCAACTGACCGACAACCTGCTGGAGCAGATCGCGCCGTTCAAGCCCGAGTTCCATTTCAGCCAGATGGTGGAGCGTTTAGAGAAAGTTGAGGGGGACTTTGTCCCCCACGCTACGCTTCCCCCTGCCGCAAGCGGCTCGCCTTCGGCTACGCAAGGCAATGCAGCACCGCTGTGGAAAATCACTACGGATGCAGGCACCACCATCACTGCCAAAGTCGTGGTCATCGCGGCGGGCGGCGGCAGCTTCGTGCCGAAGAAACCGCCCATCGCTGGTATCGATGCGTATGAAGGCACCAGCGTGTTCTATGCCGTGCGCAAAATGGAGCAGTTCCGCGATAAGCACCTCATCATCGTCGGCGGCGGCGATTCCGCGCTGGACTGGACGCTGAACCTCGCCCCCCTCGCGCGCAAACTCACGCTCGTGCACCGGCGCGACGAATTCCGCGCCGCACCTGATTCGGTGCATAAAATGCGCGAGCTGGCCGCTACCGGAAAGATCGACCTGCTGTTCGGGCAGGTCACCGGCTTGAGCGGGCATGACGGACAGCTCACCGGCGTGGAGATCACCGACAACGAGAAGGTCAAACATGCGCTGGGCTGCGATGCGCTGCTGCCCTTCTTCGGCCTCACCATGAAGCTCGGCCCGGTCGCGAATTTCGGCCTGAACCTGCACGAGAACCTCATCACGGTGGATACCGAAAAGTTCGAGACCAGCACGCCCGGCATCTTCGCCATTGGCGACATCAACACGTACCCCGGCAAGCTGAAACTCATCCTATCCGGCTTCCATGAAGCCGCGCTGATGAGCCAGCAGGCCTTCCGCATCTGCTTCCCCGAGCAGAAGCTGCGCTTCCAGTACACCACCAGCAGCACTGACCTGCAGAAAAAGCTGGGGGTGAAGTAATGCAATCCGTGTTCGTGACCGTGACCGACTACGAAGGCACCGCCCACCGGCTGGAAGGGCTGGAAGGCTGGCGGCTGATGGAAGTGATCCGCGATAACGGCCTGCCGATCAAGGCCGAGTGCGGCGGGGCCTGCGCCTGCGCCACCTGCCATGTGTATGTGGCGGAAAGCTGGGTCGAAAAACTGGCCCCCAAAAGTGCCGACGAGGAACTCAGCCTCGACGACGCCATGATGGTGCAGGACAACTCGCGCCTTTCCTGCCAGATCATCCTGACTCCCGAGCATGAAGGGCTGGAAGTGACCCTCGCGCCGAACCCGTAAGCGCTTTACGCCGCCACCACAGGCGGCTATACTATGCGCAATGAAGCATGCATTCTCCCTCGTTGAACTCTCCATCGTGCTGGTCATCCTTGGCCTGCTGACGGGCGGTATCCTGAGTGGGCAATCGCTCATCCGCGCAGCGGAGATCCGCTCCACCATCACCGAAACGCAAAAATACCTGTCGGCCATTCACAGCTTCCGCGACAAATACTTCGCGCTACCCGGCGACATGAACAATGCCACCAAATTCTGGGGTGCGCAGGCTGGCGCGCCCGGTAATTGCAAAACGGTCGGCAGCAGCGGCAGCGCCACCTGCGATGGGAATGGCGATGGTTCGCTCCTAGATCAGGCCACTACCGACGAACAATTGCGTGCATGGCAGCACCTGGCGAGCGCTGGCCTCATCGAAGGTTCCTTCAACGGCATCTATACCATGCCGGGCTATCTTTATGTCACGAACGTGAACACGCCTGCGTCGAAAATGGCCCGGGGTGGATGGTTCCTGCAAACCTATGGAGCGATGGGCAACAATTCGACCTTCTCCGGCACATGGGCCAACACCCTTTCTTTTTCGGATGTAAATGTGCCCTACACGCTTTTGCGCCCGGAGGAGGCATGGAATATTGACACGAAGCTGGATGACGGCAAACCCGGCACTGGCAAAGCCCAAGGCTACAAAGGCGATGCTTCCGCGCCATGTTCCAGCGTGGCCAACACCGCCACCAGCGCCACGGCCGATGCCGCGGCAACGTATAACTTGGCGAATACTGGTAAGATTTGCTTCATGGATTTCGTGCGCTCGTACTAAAAACGCGTACTAGAAATACGTGACCACGTCTTCCAGCTTCGGGCGTTCGCGGTCATCGGGCGTCGTCGTTTTCTCACCCATGTAAATAAAGCCCGCGATCTTGGTGTCGATGTCGCCGCCCAGTGCCTTGATGATGGCGGCATCAATGCCGACCCACTCGCTCAGCCAGCTCGCGCCATAGCCCAGTGCGTGGGCCGCGTGCAGGATGTTCATGCACACCGCGCCGGCGGAAAGCTCCTGCTCCCAGCGCGGCGCTTTCACGGATTCCTTCGGCGTGGAAAGCACCGCCAGCACCAGCGGCGCGCGCGCAAAGCGCTGCTGCTCGTGCGCACGCTGGGCATCATTCAGCGGGCCTTGCAGTTTTTCCCACTGCGCCGCGGCAATCGCGCCAAGCTTCTGCTGTCCCTCGCCTTTCAGCACCACAATGCGCCACGGGCAGAGCTTGCCATGGTCGGGCACGCGCGTGCCAATGGTCAGGATGGTTTGAAGGTCGGCATCGCTCGGGCCGGGGCCTACGCCCAGCTCTTTGGGCTTTACGCTGCGGCGGGTGTTCAGTGCGGTCAGGGCGTCCATGGGTAAACTTTCTTTTGTCATTGCGAGGAGCCGCAGGCGACGCGGCAATCCACACCGTTCGGGCTCACCCTCTGGGGTGCTTCGCCTACGCTCGCAATGACAGAGTAACAAAGCGAGCACTGGAATGTAGCCCCATTTCATGCTAAGGATAAACCTATGAAAAAGAAAAAATCTGTTCTCTTCGTCTGCACGGGCAATATCTGCCGATCCCCCACCGCCGAGGCATTCTTCCGGCACAGCGTGCGCGAGCACGGGCTGGAGGCCGAATTCCACCACGATTCCGCCGGGGTGGATTCGCACCATATCGGCCTGCCGCCGGACGAGCGCAGCCAGGCCGTGCTAAAAGCCGCCGGCATCGACATGGGCGATCTGCGCGCACGCAACGTGCGGCCGGAGGATTATTATGATTTCGACCTGATCCTCGCCATGGACAAAAGCCACCTGCGCGCGCTAGAGCGCATGCGACCCGCCGACGCCACGGCCGAGCTGGCGCTGTACCTTCCCCACGCGCTGGACGATGGCGACGGCGAAGTGCCCGACCCCTATTATGGTGAGGAGAAAGACTTCCTCGCCGTGCTGGACATGCTGCGCGACGCGAATGCCAAGCTCGTGGCGAAGCTGCGCAAAAACTAGTTTACTTCCGCGCCCCTTCGGCTAGCTTCCGCCCTCCCGGACGAGATGCGCCGTACCCGGTTACGACAAGACGACGCTTTGTTTTTATGCTGTAAAAATGGAGTGCCGTATGAGTGCCGCGTGGATCTACCTTGTCATTGCAGGGCTATTGGAAGTGTGCTGGGCCACCGGCCTGAAATACACTGACGGGTTCACCCGCCTGTGGCCAAGCGTTTTCACCCTCATTACCCTTGCCGCAAGCATGCTGCTGCTGGCCAAGGCCGCGCAGACGCTGCCCATAGGCACGGCCTATGCCATCTGGGTGGGCATTGGCGCGCTGGGGGCGGCCATACTCGGCGTCGTGCTGTTCCATGAACCGCTCACCCTCGCCCGCGCCGGGTTCCTTGCGCTGTTGCTGGTTGCCATCATCGGCCTGAAACTCAGCAGCCACTAGGCGGCCGTCATCATATCTTCGCTTTACCGGCGGGGGCCCACTGCGCTACGGCTGTGGCAGATAATCAGGCTGAACACGTAGTTAAGGCAACCCATTCCATGCAACCGCTCATCACTGGTGGCGCAGGCTTCATCGGCTCGCATCTGGCCGAATGGCACTACCATGGCGGCATGCCCGTGACCGTGCTGGACAATTTGTCGTCCGGCAAACGCACGAATCTTCTCCAGAATGCCACGCTTGTGGAAGGCGACGTGGCCGACGCCGCACTGGTGGACCGGCTGGTGGCGCGGGCTTCGTGCGTGTACCACCTTGCCGCCATCGCTTCCGTGCAGGTCTGCGAACAGGAGCCCGAGCGCGCCCACCGCACCAACGTGATCGGCACCGACACGATCTTCGAAGCCGCCGCGCGCCATGGTAAGACCGTGGTCTACGCGTCCTCGGCCGCGGTGTATGGCGACAACGCCAACCTGCCGCTGAGCGAACAGGAAACGCCTGCGCCGCTGGGTCCGTATGGCCAGCACAAACTGGCGAACGAACACAGCGCCGCGCGCTTTGCCGCGCAGGGCCTGAAATCCACCGGCCTGCGCTTTTTCAATGTGTATGGCCCGCGGCAGGACCCCGCCTCGCCCTATTCCGGCGTCATCAGCATTTTTGCCGACCGCATCGGCCGCGGCGCGCCCATCACCTTCCATGGCGACGGCGAACAGACCCGCGATTTCGTGTATGTGGGCGACGTGGCCAACGCGCTGGTTTCCGCGCAGGAGCTTACCCGCAGCACCACGCTCAATGGCGCCTATGTTCATGGCGGGGCGGATGTGCTGAACATGTGCACCGGCCGCGCCACCAGCCTGAAGCAGCTGGCAGCAACGCTGAGCGCCGTGTGCGGCACGCCCCTGCAGGCCAGCCACGGCCCGGCGCGCGTGGGCGACATTCGCCATTCGCTGGGCGACCCCGCACGGGTGATGCGGGCGCTCGGCGGGCGCGGGTGGACGCAGCTGGCCGATGGCCTGCGCCATTTGCACGAGGCACCCCATGGCGCGTAAGCTGAAACACTGGTTCACCACGTTGGTCATGGCCGTGGGTTCGGCCTGTACCCCCATTGGCAAAACCCCGCCCGCCCCCACCAGCGCCAGCAGCAGCGACGGGCACGAGCGCTGGGCCGTGTATTACGACAAGCAGCTGCCCGCCAGCAGCTTTGCCGACTACCAGCTGGTGGTGTTCGACCGCATCTATTACCCTGATTTTAAAGAACTTAAGGGAAAAACGACCGTCCTTTCCTACATCAGCATGGGCGAGGTGCATGGCGACACGTTCGAGCAGCAATTGCTGGCCGAACAACAGGCATTAATGGGCACGCGCACCAAATGGAACAGTTACACCGTTGATATTACAAGCAAAACATGGGAACGCATCCTCGATGAGCAGATCGAGGACGCCCTCGCCAAAGGCTTCGACGGCATCATGCTCGACACGCTGGATAGTGCACTGCACCTCGCGGATATGGATTCGCCCGCGCGCGGCGAGAAAGCGCAGGAAGCCGCCGTTAAGCTGATCCAGCGCATGCGCGCCAAGCATCCGCGCATGAAGATCATGCTCAACCGTGGGTTTGAAATTCTGCCGCGCGTCGCATCCAGCATTGATTATGTACTGGGCGAGAGCATGCTGGCCGAGACGGACATTTCTACTGGACAATCCAAGGTTTTCCCGCCACATACCTACCAAACTACGGCCGGCCACCTGCTCTCCGCTCGTGCGATCGCGCCCAATATAAAATTATACACGTTGGACTACTTGAATCAGGATGATGTTCA
>QFOX01000053.1 GCA_003241645.1 Azospirillum brasilense
AGCGTGTCTTCCACGCCCAGCTTGAATTGTTTCTGCGCACGCGCGGTCACCGCATCGATGAAGCCGACATCGTCGGTCTTGAGGTTGTAGGTTTCCACGTCCGTCATCACGCGGCCATCGTTCCACTGCTTGTCGATGCCCACGGGATAGACCACGGCAAAGCCTTGCGGCACAACGGTTTCCGCCAGCTTCGATACATCCTCGGTCAGTTTCACTGTGGTGAAGGCCGGGTGCAGCGCCATGACGAGCTTCTTCGGCGCGCCCTTGGTGGGAATGGTGTAGTAGCAGCGCTCGCGGCCCTGCCACTGCATGCATTCATAGGTCGCATCGGGGAATGCGGCGAAGGTGCTGGTGAGCACGTCGTTCGGCGGGCGGTCCGAGCAGGCGGTGAACAGCAGAACGGGCAGGATCAGGGTCAATATACGCATGCACGGACTATAGGGCCACGCAGGCGCAACGCAACTGAAGCTTTGGTAAGGCTAGAGAATGGTGGGGTTGGGCACGTCGCCATAGACCTTCAGCGGATCGAACATCTTCTCCGATTCGCGGAATTCCAGCGCCTTGCCCGCTTCGGCACCCACCGGCACGGCGCGGTAGAAGCAGCTGCGGTAGCCCACGTGGCAGCTCGCATCGCCGGGGATCTCGACACTGATCCACACCGCGTCCTGATCGTCGTCGATGCGCATTTCCTTCACGGTCTGCACCAGGCCCGAGCTTGCGCCTTTGTGCCACAGCAGCTTGCGCGAGCGGCTCCAATAATGGGCCTCGCCGGTCTCGATGGTCTTGCGCAGCGCCTCTTCGTTCATGTAGCCCAGCATCAGCACTTCGCCGGTCTTGGCGCTGGTGGTCACGCAGGCGATGAGGCCATCCGCATCGAATTTCGGGGCGAGTTCGTTACCCTCTTCCACTTGCTCGATGGTCACGCGCTTATTGAACATGGTGCTCTCCTGTCAGGTCGGACAGGTGATATAGCCCGTTTATCACAGGATTCCAGCCCTTTTTTAGAAGAGCGAACTTTCGCGAAGCTTCTCGGAGATGGGCTTCTTCGGCTCGGGGATGGGGCTGGGCGGCATTTTCTCGTTATACACGCAGATAATATCGGCCCCGCGGCGCAGCGTGAGGCGCGAGCTGACCCGCTCCACCACAATGTAATTGCCGCGTTTGCGGAAGTTGATGAGCTCTTCGTTGTTGGCCGAATCCACGTTGAAGAAAGCCGGGATCTCGGCGTTCTGGTCGCGGAATTCGAAGTAGGTGAACTCGCCATCGTCGAAAATGCGGATCGGCTCGATCACCTTGGAACCACGGATGGTGTAGTTGAAATTGTACTTCTCGGGCTCTTTCTCGATATCCGGGAACGGCTCGTACTGCGCGAAGTCCATGTCGTCCTGGTCGCTCTGCGGATAGGTAAAGCGCATCACGAAGATCATCTCGCGGTCGCGGATATCTTTGGTTTCGGCGGCGTGCAGCTCGAACAGGTAGGAGCGCTTGTTGGTGATCACCGTCATGTTCGTCAGCGCGTTCTGGTCGATCGGCTTCAGGAACAGGCGGTTGCCCGAGGGATTGACCATCCACGCCACGGAATCACCGATGGACACGGTCTGGATCTCTTCGTCCGCCGCCAGCTCAATGGCCGACTGGTAGCCAAAATGGCCGATGAACTGGTAAACCTCGTTGGGGCTGTAGCGCACCGTGCGGATGCGACTGTCGGTGGCAATGGCGCGCGGGGTCTGCAGGGCCGAGGCGGCCATGGGCGCAGCAAGCACCGGCAGCATGGCCAGCGCGAACATCATGAGATTACGGCGTTTGGGTAAGGGCATAGCTCACGACTTGGAAAACGGGTTCTTGCATCGTCGCCGACATCTCACCCGTAGCAGGATCGGTTGTCTCCGTCACGACGGCGTCACTATAGTAAAACTGAATCGTTGCCGTCCACTGCGATTTGGCCGATTCGCCCACGCCGCTCGTTTCTGTGGAAAACCTTACCACGGCGGTGCTGAAATCCTCGCCCTCACGCAGGTTCACGCTGCTGATCTGCACGGCGCGCTTGCCATAGACCCCCAGCGTTGCCACGGGGTTGTTCGGGTTGCTCGCGCTGACCGACGCGGCATATTGCGTTGCAGCGTCGCCTTCCGAATGCGCCATCACGAACAAATTGTTCATGGTGAACACTTCCGGCAGGTAGCCTTCCCGGCTGAACACGTATTGGCTGATGAAGTATTTCTGCAGCGCCTCGTTCAGGTCGCCGCCCTTCTCGCGCAGGCGAATGAGGTTCGGCACCGTGTCGAACAGGCGGGCGTTGCTGATCATCAGTGCGGGGCGGTCGGTCAGCGGCATGAAGCGCACCACCGCCGAGAAGCCGAGGATGGCCACCAGCATGGCGACCACACCCAGCCCAAGGAAAATGCTGCGTTCGGAAATGGGGCCGATATACAGCGCCGTGTACCACTGGCGGGCCTGCTCGAAATACCGGCCATTGCGGATCAACTCACTGGCTTCCTGATCGTCGGCGTTCATTGGCTCGCAATTGTCTAAAAGTTAATTATTTCCGTGCAGCTTAGCCTTCGTTATGGTAATGTAAACAGTAATCGCATCGTAGCTTCGTTTACGATGCTCAGAATAGTATCTGGTGGTGCAATGCGTGTTGGTAGCCTTACGGCCGTAAGCCGTACGATTCCCGAAATAGCCTATGCCTTGCTGCGTCATGCCGTGCTGGCTGGCGCGGCGGCGTGGCTGCTGGCGGGCCAGGCACATGCGCAGGTCTGCAAGGACGAGCAGAATTCCAGCGGCGGAAACGGCAGCGACCGTTTCTACCTCAACTGCGACATGACCTACAAAAATTCCGAGATCATGTGCGACAAGAACTCGGTCTACCCCAGCTGCCCCGCCGAGCCGATGCCCATGCGCGACACCGAGCTAAAATCCTTCATCAAGGATTTCTCGCCCTACCTGTTCGCCTATGCGCGCGACCCCGAAGACAAGACCAAGCCTTACACCGGCACCTATTACCGCGGCACGCCGGGTGACGCGACCCAGACCTTCCGCATGTTCGGCAAAGGCGCCACCGGCGCCAAGCAGACCTCGGCCTGTGTGGCGCAGCTGAAATTCCCGGCCGACGCCAGCACGGTGGATGAAGAAGCCAAAATGGTGCGGCTTGAGCTGGATAACTGCACCAACCAGTACATCCTCAATTCGGCGCTCTACCCGTACCAGAAAGAGAACACCACCCTGCTCGCCATGGAAGATGGCGGCGACCGCTCCAAACGCATCAGCCTGTCGAGCCATTGCCAGCCGCTGAAGACCGTGAACGAAACCAAGAACGAATATTTCGCCTCGGACTATATCAAGGCGGCGTGGATCAAGCTGCTGCAGAACCCTGCGCACCGCAAGAACCCCAGCGCGGCGAACGAGCCGCATCTGCCCACGGGCATTACCATCGAGAACCCCATCGCGCCGCCCGATCCGTTCCCGGATGTGCGGCTGTCGAACATTGCCGCCGTGCCCTACGAAGAGATCAACGACCCCACGCACCCGTTCTCGCCGCGCTGGGATTATCGCTACAACGAGCGCGACCATTATTCGCCCAAGACCGCCATCTACCATGACCCCATCCAGCATGACGGGCGGTTGGATTCGGTGTTCTGTGCCGGCGTGCGCAAGGCCGATGACGACGAAGAGGATAAGAGCGAAGAAGACCAGACCGTGAAGGTGGACGTGCTGGAATTCCGCCGCCCGGCCTTCGATGAAGGCATCATGAACCGCATCAGCTACAACACCATCTGTAAGCTGCATGTGCCCGTGCCGGTCACCGGCCCCATTCCGGTGGTGGCGGCAGCGTCGTATTGCTTCCGCATCATCATTCCACCCAGCCCCTTCAACCCGCTCGGGCTGGCGCAGCAGAAGCCATGCTGGCAGTGCTTCGGCCTGACCGGCAAAGTGAATGGCGAAACCAGCCTGCCGCCCTGCACCACCCATTACGGCGGCAAGGACCAGCGCATGAAACTCTCGGGCGGCTACCTGCCCGGCGGGCTCAACGCCTTCAGCCGCCTTGCGACCTGTAACCCCGGCGGCACGCGCCAGGCGAAATACAACATCGACACGCTGTGCCGCGACCTGCGCGCGCCCTACACGCCGCTGAACAAGCTGAAAATGCGCTACCACGATCCCGAGGAAGAAGACGATATCGTGCTGAAGGATGGCGTGCAGGAAGGCTTCCGCCACAAGGAATACTTCAACAACCGCATGCCCTACCCGCGCCTGTGGGATACGGGCCGTTCCATCCAGCGCAACGAGACCGACCAGCAGGACCCGCTGGACGTGCATGGCCAGCACACCGCCATCGTGGGCGTGGGCCATGAAGCGACCCCCGAATCGGAAGACGAAGACAGCGGCGACGACGACGAAGACAGCCGCGAGGGCAAAAAGAACGCGCTCATCAAGCAGGACCAGCGCTGCCTGTATGGTGGCTGGGGCGGCAACGTGAACATGGGCGGCGTGAATATCAGCGTGCCGGACCCCATCGCCAGCTGGACCGAGCTGAAGCTGTACCAGACCCGCACGCTGCGCGACCTGAACATCAGCTGCATTGGCCGCTACGAGAAAAGCTTCAAGATCGGCAGCGCCGAGAACATGGTGCTGTCGGCACTGGGCGCGGAATACACGCGCGGCATCCTGACCAAGCCGGACGGCTCGGGCGGCTACACCTACCAGAGCCTTGCGGAATACCGCGAAGCGGGCGGCGGCTCGAGCGACGAGAAGCTCTACAGCCAGCTGAAGAACGAAGCATGGCCACTGGCATGGCGCGGCTACCTGAGCGCCAAAAAGAACGAGCAGAAATTCCCGAATTTCCCGGGCGGCTCGGCCAGCACCCAAACCGGGCTGGATAATGCCGAGCTTGGCGACATTGTGGTAATGCCGGACGGCACCAGCAAAAGCGGTGATCGCAAGGGCCTGCCGAAACTCGCCATCGTGGCCGAGGTGAACCTGCCCGGCAAAAGCGACTGCGAAGACCGCAAGAACTGCTATGTGCGCGTGATCGAGCCGGATAACGGCAAATGGCCCGACGTGTGCGGCACGACCGATACCTGGGGCGAAATGAAGACCCGCTACCTGTACAAGACCGGCATGCTGCCCAAAGCCGCGAAGGACGAATACACGCGCATCAATTCCACCACGGATTGCGCCGACATCCACCTGTCCATGTGCGAGCTGGACAAGTGGGATGAGCTGAAACTCTACCGCGTGCGTGAAGACAAGCGCGACGGCAATGACGGCGAAGACGATGGTTCAGGGAGCCCCTAATGCTGCATCGGCTACGGATCGGTAAACGTATCACGCAACTCGCGCTGGCCGCGCTGCTTGCCTTGCCGGCCTATGCGCCGCAGGCCGCCGACCCGGCCGATTGCGGCGCGCTGAACGACATTGCGCGCAACAAGACCTACGATGCCGACGACCGCGAGGTCTACCAGTGCCTGCAGCGCGGCTGGGACCCGCCAGTGGGCTGGCGTCCGGATGAAGGCAAAAGCGCGGGCATTCGCGTCAGCGGTGCGGGCGGTTTCTCGGTCAGCTCGCGTCAGGCGCCGGACATGCCTCCCGGAAAAGCCGGGGCGAATTCCAGCGTCAGCACGAACATCTTCAACTTCACCGCCGGTTTCCCGCCGTGGCGCGGCTTCCCTTGCCAGCTTCCCGGCGGCATCGATATTTGCGGCAGCAGCTACACGCCCGGCCCGGTTCCGCCCGGCGGTGGCAGCGCGTCCTGCGCGGTGGCGGCCGACACCACCGGCACGTTCGGTGCCAAGCAGACCATTCGCGCGGGCACCACGTCGCTTCCCTGTGGCGGCGCTGTGCCGCTTTCCACCTACCTCATGGGCATGACGCAATCGCCCGTGGGCATGCTGGCCACCGAAAACGGCAACCGCACCACGTTCGTCTACCGTGCCAGCGGCACCAACTACGCACGCACCAGCTCGCGCGCGCTGCCCAGCTATTTGTGCAACAGCCGTGGCAACCGCACGATCGACCTTTATCCGCCCGTGGCGCAGATGCTCACCTTCACCGCCAGCGGCCAAATTGCCGTGCGCCTGCAGAAATCGCCTGAGAACATCAACGACATTACCGACCCGTTCGATCCCGATCCGACGGTGGAGCGTAACGGCTACCTGCTGATCCCCATCGTCGGTGGGGTGCCGCAGATCCCGCGCAACTGTGCGCGCGACACCACCTATTTCAGCTACCTGCCCGGCACCAGCCCGCTCACGGTCGAATCGGCCACCACCCCGGGTTGCGAGGGCGATGCCACGCAATGCGGCAGCGCGCCCACCACGCCCACGGCTTCCGGCGCGTGCGACACGGTAACGCTGCAACCCGCAGGCACCAGCTGCGCGGGCACCACGCAGTTCGCGGTGCTGGACCGGCCGAACATCGTCTACCCGCCGGGCAGCAGCGCCACCTTCGCCACCATTCAGGGGCGCACGGCGCTGACCACACGTGCGGCCAACAATGCACGGCTCTACGCGCAGGGCGAAACCATCATGTATTTCGGCTCCAGCGGCGGTGCGTTCGTGCTGCCCGAGGGCGGCACGCTCTTGCTCAGCAATGGCGACCGGCTGCAGATCTACGGCCCCGGCACGGTGAACGCGGCAGCGGGCGTGGTGAACATGACCAGCGGCGGTGCGATCATGAGCATCGGCGGCACGCTGAAACAGGCCATTCCGGCGGGCACCAATTTCTCGCCAGTAGCCACGCGCCCCTACGCGGTGCGGGTTGGCCGCAGCGTGCAACTGCCCGACGGCTACACCGCGCCGACGCAGCCTTCGCCCTACATTCAGATGCCGGTAGCGGCCACGCCGTAATAGCGTTCGGCCACGGCTAGCCCCTGCAGGTCGCCCACGTTCAGCCACGGCCCCGTGTGCACCAGCGCGCGCACGCGCGGCAGCCACGGCGCGTCGCCCTGCCCGCGCGCCCATAATTTACTCAGTGAAAATGCACCGTCCGGTGATTCGGCAAACGCGCGCGGATGCATGATCTCCACGCCGGTGAAAATGTAAGGTGCGTCCTCGTCCGCGCTGGGGCGGCGGGTACGGCCCGCGCCGTCCACCACGAAATCACCATTGCCTTCCCAGCCGATGGCCTGTGCACGCGGCACCACCAGCAGCAGGAAATCCACGTCATCATCCCACGCAGCGGCAAGCGCACGCACCGGGTGCACGGCACTGTCCTGCAGCGGCAAAATGGCATCGCTATTCATGGTGAGGAAGGGCTGCGTGCCCAGCAGTGGCAGCGCCTTTTTCACGCCGCCGCCGGTTTCCAGCGGGGGTGCGCCTTCGCGCGAGAGGTGAATGCGTGGCGCGGTGCGCGCGGCCAAATGCGCCTCCAGCTTGTCGGCAAGGTAGCTGCTATTGACCACCACTTCCGTGATGCCCGCCGCGGCCAGCCAGTCGATGTTCCAATCGATGAGCGCTTTGCCAGCGACCGGGATCAGCGGCTTGGGCACATCCAGCGTCAGCGGGCGCATGCGGGTGCCAAGGCCGGCGGCCAGGATCATCGCATGGGTGAGCTGCAGGCCGCTCATGCCATGCCGCCCACGGCCATGTCGGGCGTGAAGCTGCCGCGCCATGCGGCGGGCACATGCGCTTCCACGAAGGCGCGCACGGGTGCCAGTGCCGGGTGCTTCAGGTCGTGCAGGAAGTGGCCCCACACGCGTGGCAGGTAATGCAGGTAATGGGCCTTGCCGTCGCGCACGCACAGGCGCGTGAAAATACCAATGATCTTGGCGTTGCGTTGCGCGCCGAGCACGGCGTAGCGCGTGGCGAACTCCTGTGTGTCCTCGCCGGTTTCGTGCAGGTAGAGCGCGTAGCATGCCGCGACCGTTTCGGTGGCCACGTCGCGGCGGGCATCTTCCAGCAGCGACACAAGGTCATACGCGCCATCGCCGCGCAGCGCGTCCTGATAGTCGAGCATACCCACGGCGCGGTGGCCGTCGCGGTCGCTCAGCCATAACAGGTTGTCGGCATGGTAATCGCGGTGCACCAGCACGCGCTGTTGCAACGGTGCGGCCTCCAACACGCTGCGCCATGCGGCAAGGTATTGCTCGCGCAGGGCGCGGGCAGCGTCCATGCCCATCACCTGCGGCAGGAACCATTCCACGAACAAGGCGGCCTCGCGCAGGTAGACTTCCATATCGTAGGGCGGCAGCGCATCCGTCGCGGCACCGCGCTGCAGGGCCACAAGTGCATGCACCGTCGCTTCGTACAGCGCGCGCTCCTGCGCGGGATCTGCCTTCAGCACGCGAGTGAACACCGCGTCGCCCAGATCCTCGAGCAGCAGGAAGCCTTCAGCCTCGTCGGCCGCCAGAATGGCGGGCACGCTCACGCCCGAGCGCTCCAGCAATTGGGTCACCGCAACGAACGGGCGCACGTCTTCCCATGGCGGGGGCGCATCCATCAGCACCATGATGCGACCGGCATGCTCCACGCGTTCGTAACGGCGGAACGACGCATCGCCCGCGAGCATGCGGCGCTGTGCGCCCTGCATGCCAATGCGCGTGAGGAAATCATCCATCTGCGGGCCACGCTCGGGCCGGGTCAGCGGTTTGGCGGTCATGCTAAGGGCTCCTGTTCAAGGCGGGTGGCAAGGGCACCGCCTGCGCGCAACGTGGCGCGGCGCTGGCCGCCGGGGTGGATCTGCAAGGTGAGCGCCAGCCACGAAGCGGGCGCGAAGTTGCTGCCCATGCGCTCGGGCCATTCGATGACGCGCAAGGCCTCGGCGGCGTCGTCCATGCCAAGCTCGATCAGCGCGCGCTCATCTTCGATGCGGTAAAGATCGTAATGGTAGAGCGTGCATGCCTCGCCACTGGCCAGCTGCACGGGGTAATCCTGCACCAGCGTGAAGGTGGGGCTGGTGACGTCCACCGGCGCGGCGCTCAGCGCCTGCACCAGCGCCTGCGTGAAGGTCGTTTTACCGGCGCCAAGGTCGCCCATCAGCAGCAGCGTATCACCGGCGCGAAGCCGCGGCGCAAGGCGCTGCGCCAGCGCAGCCGTGGCAGCAAGGTCGGGCAGCTCGTGGCTAGTCGCGCTCATCGATCCACGCCTGCTGGATGGCCTCAAGGATCTTCTCGTTGCAGCCGTTCGGCTCGCCGGTGAAGCCCGGCAGGGCAAGTACCCAATCGCGCAGGTCGGTGAAGCGCAGGTTGATGTTGTCCTTCTCGGGGTGGGTGTCTTCCAGCCCCATGGCGATCTCGTGAATGTCGGTCCAACGCATGGCGTGCTCCTTTGCTGTCATCCATGGGCGATTGCGTGCGCCGGTGCAACCAGAATGTCAACTCCCTGAACGTGCTTGCGTTTCTCGCCATTTGCACGATGATGGGTTGAAAAAGAGCCCTATGGTCCTGCACGGAAATCACATGCTGCGCGCCCTTGCCTGCCTTGCCCTTGCGCTGGGCAGCGGCGGCGCTGCCATGGCCGCTTCGGTGAATGTGCAGCCCGCCAAGGATTACACCCGCCTGAATTTCAATTTCGACCAGCCCGCGACCCTGAAGGTCGGCGGTGGCGGGCAGAACGTCATCCTCACCTTCGACAGCGCGGTGCCGCCGTCGCTTGCCAGCATGCAAAGCGGGCTTGCCGAGATCGCCACCGGCGTGCAGCAATCGGCCGATGGCAAGCAGGTGGTGCTGAACCTGAAAAAGAATTACCGCGTGCGGCAATATGTGAGCGGCAATGCCGTGGGCATCGACATCATGCATTCGGCCCTGCCCACCGATGCCGAGAAACCACCCGCGCCGCCGGTGGTGGTGGCGGCCAAAGAACCCGCGGCAGCGGAAGCGCCCGCACCTGAGCCTGCGCCCGCTACGCCCAAAGTTATTGCCCCGCCGGTGAATGCCGCACCGGCGCCGGCGGTGATTCGCCCTGCCCCGAAGCCCGAGGCAAAGCCGGAAGCGACCACACCGCCAGCGGTGGCGACTACCCCGGAAAAACCCGCGTCCGTACCCGCCCCCGAACCTGCACCGGGCGCGGAAGCGAAGGTCATTCGCGTGACTCCACCGAGCATTCTTTCCACGAAAGAGGAAGAAGCGCCGCAACCGGCGAGCCCGCCAGCAGCCCCGCCCGAGCCTGCGCCCGCCCCTGCCATGCCAGCCGCCAAACCGGTGGAGGACGCACCAAAACCGGACCCCAGCGTGGCCCCGGCCGAAGCCTTGGGCAGCGTGCCGGATGCGATGCTGACCACCAAGGAGCCGGAGGTTCCTGCGCCAGCAGAAGCGAAAGCGGAAGCGGAAGCGGAAAAGGCCGAACCGGCGCCTGAAGAAAAGCCCGTGGCCGCCGAAGAAGAAGCCCCCCCTGCCGAAGACGACACGCCCTTCCTTGTGGGCGTGAAGCCCACGAAAGATGGCACCGAGCTGGACTTCCCGTGGCGCACACGCGTGGCGGCCGCCAGCTTCCAGCGCGGCAACGAGATCTGGGTGGTGTTCTCGCAAGCGGCGGATGCCAACCCCGCCATGTTGCGCACGGTGCTGCCCAACAGCGTCATCAAGCTGGACCAGTTCCGCTACCCCAATGCGACCGTGCTGCGGCTGACCACCGATGGTTCGCTGCGCGCCACCATGCAGCAGCCCGAGAAAAGCTACCGCTGGAAGCTGCTGCTTTCGGAAAATGCCACGCCCGCCGCGCTGGATATCCCCGTGCAGGGCGAACGCGACGCGCAGGGCAACAACCACTTGCTGTTGTCGGTGTTCGACGTGGCCACCCCGCTTGAATTCTACGACCCCACCATTGGCGATTTCATGGTGGTGGTGCCCACCTATGAGCTTGGCCGCGGCGTGGCCAACGCCAAATCCACCCCCGAGCTGGACGTGCTTGCCACCCAGCAAGGTATTGCCGTGGCCTCGCTGCGCGACCGCTTACGCACCGCACAGGACCGCAGCGGCGTGAAAATTTATGGCCCGGCGAGCCTTGCCGTGTCGAAGGACCTGCCCGTGCTGGCGAACAAACAGGCCCCCGTACCGGGCGTGAGCGCCGCCAGCAACGTGCTGATGCCCTACGACCAGTGGTACGTAGCGCCCGAGGATTTTGCCGACACCTACGATGCGCGCGTGGCCGATGCGGTGGCATCCGACGAGGAAACGCGCCCCGCCGCCCTTGCGAAGCTGATGCAGATGCACATGGCGCAGGGGCTTGGCAACGAGGCGCTCGGCTACCTGAAGATCATCCGCGAACAACACCCTGATTATTACGTGGCGCAGAAGCTCGCGCTCGTCACCGCCGCCGCCAACATGCTGGAAGGCCGCGTGGAAGACGCGGTGGTGGCCATTCAGGCGCCCGAACTGGCCGACCTGCGCGAAGCCACATTGTGGCGGCAGGCGATCGGCCGCGTTGCGCCGCAGGCCATTGGCCGCCTTAGCCCCCCGGTGGATGATGTGGAGCAAGGCGAAGTGCCGGTCGCACGCGATCCGGCGCTGCCCGTGCAGGACACGACCGACCTGCTGCAGGATAAACCCGTTGCCGCCGCCCCGCCGGAGGAGTTCGATTACCTCGGCTATAACCGCAATTACATTCGCTTCTACCCGCCGCGGGTGCGCCAGCAGCTGGCCCGCATTGCGGCCGACCAGTACATGCTCATGGGCGCGCCGGAAAAAGCCGTGGGCGCGTATGAATCGCTCAACGCCGATGGCATCCTGCGCCCGGTGCAACCCTATGCCGAGCTGATGCTGGGCAAGATCGCCGCGACCAAGGACAAGACCAAGGACGCGCTGCGCATCTGGGACCGGCTGGCGAAGGACGGCTCGCAACGCGAGGTGCAGGCCTATGCGCGCTATGAGGCCGCCATGCTGCGCCACCAGCTGCAAATGGCCAAGCCCGAGGAAACCATTGCCGAGCTGGAAGGCATTCGCATGAGCTGGCGCGGCGATGCGCTGGAGCGCATGGTGCTGGCGAACCTCGCGGCGCTGTACACCGAACAGAAGCAATACGACAACACGCTGCGCGCGTGGCGCTACCTGCTGCAGGCCTTCCCGGCCGATCCGGAGGTGCTCACCATCTCCGGCAACATGACCGAGCTGTTCGAGGATCTGTTCCTCGACGGAGTGGCCGACGACATGCCCGCGCTGAAATCGCTCGGCCTGTTCTATGAATTCCGCGAGCTGACGCCGGTTGGCGCGAAGGGCGACGCCATCATCCAGAAACTGGCCGACCGCCTCGCCGCGGTGGACCTGTTGCCGCGCGCCACGCAATTGCTGGAACACCAGATCCGCTACCGCGTGGCGGGCGAAGATCGCGCCCGCGTGGGGGCGCGCCTTGCCCTGCTCTACTTGCTGAACAAAGAACCCGCCCGTGCGCTCGAGGTGCTGGAGATCACCAATTACGGCATGATGGAAACCAACCTTATGCGCCAGCGCATGCAGCTGACCG
>QFOX01000118.1 GCA_003241645.1 Azospirillum brasilense
GCGCGTTATCGGAAAGGAAGGCTTTGAGGGCGGCGATCATACCTTGCCCTCCGTGCGCGCCTGATAGCGGCTCCAGACGATATAGAGCAGCACCAGTGCCAGCACGGCCACAATCGCCCAAGGCGCTGCCTTCGCCAGCACACTCGCCAGCGGCAGGGTCGGCTCTAGCGTTTCGACCGCCTGCGAGACCGCGCCGATACCGATGCTCGCCGCGCCACCGACCTTGGTGGCGATCATGGTATCGGTCTTGCCGATGGGGCGAATCTGGTTCAGCGCATCCTTGGCGCTGGCGGGCGGTGGCGTATCGATGTCGTTGAAATACAGATGGCCGTTGGTGATATAGGCAGGTGTTTTCCCGCGCGACCAGGCAGGCTTTACCGCTGGCGTGTGGTAGTGGGTGCTGCGGTGGGTCGGGTCAGCCAACTGGCCATGCACCGCGTTCGTGGCGATCTCCACGCATTTATCGAACCATGCACCGTTGGCCTTGAAGATGCGGGCGCGATTTGGGTCGCTCGTGTTCCAGCACGAGAATTGATAGGGCTGGATGCACACGGCTTCCACATCATTCGGCCAATTCGGGAGTGCTACGCGGTTCATCACCACGCAGGCGATGGCGGTGGCATCCTGTATGTCATTGGGCTTGGCCTCGCCGTAGAGGGTGCGCGCGAGCGTATCGATATGTTCAGCAGTGGTCGTCATGGGAACTCCTATTGTTTGGGGACGAGGTAATTGATGGCGCTGGTGAGGAAGGCACCGATGACAGCGGCCACGAGCATGGCGAAGGAGAACGCCCCTTTGCCCCTGTTCATGATCTCAGTGAGCGCATCGACCTTGCGGGCGAGCGCCGCGATGGATTCCTTGGTTTCCTTGGCATGCTCGCGCTGCTGTTCTCGAAGGCCGCGTAATTCGGCTTCGAGCACAGCAATCCGAACCTGCCCTTCGGGGGTGTTGGGCATGGGAGTCTCCGTGGTTGAAATGAAGGATTGGGCTAAATCGTCATGTTGCTGCCCCAGCGGAAGATCACGCGACCATCCGCGCCGGGACCGGAGCCAGCACCGCCACCGATGCAGCCGGAACCACCGCCACCGGGTGCAACGCCATCGGCACCATTGCCCCATAGCGGGGCAGAAATATCGATGGGGCCTACCCCACCCATGCCACCGCTCGGAGCATTGCCCCCATTGCCTGCGGTGGGCGTGAGCGTACCGTTTGTCCCCGGATTGCCGGGTGATTTGAACATGGGCGAGAGCGATACGTCGCCACCATCACCGCCTTGGCGGGTGTACGGGTTCGACCAGGCAGAGCCATGTCCTTTCAGGCCACCGCCTGCCAGATAGCCATCCACGGTAGTGTCGCCACCGTCATTCCCGTCCGCGCCATAGGCAGGTGCCGCCAAAGCGCCACCCACACCAACGACATAGGCAATGTTCTCTCCCGGCGTGCAGCTACGT
>QFOX01000054.1 GCA_003241645.1 Azospirillum brasilense
TGGTCACGGCTTTGGCAATTTTCAAGGCGGTCTCCCATGGCACATCGGCATCCAGCTGGCCCTGAATGAGGTGGATGGGAATGTCGAGGCCGACCACATCATCGAGCAGCAGGTGGTTTTTGCCGTCTTGGATCAGGGCGTGGGTGATGGGGTAATCCGACCCATAATCGCTGGGCACCCACAGCACCCCGTCCTGCTCCACGGTGGCGCGGTGTTCGGGCGTCATGTGGCGCAGCCACATATCCTCGGTAAAGTCGGGCGCGGCGGCAATGCCCACCAGCCCGCGCACCTGCCCTTTGCGTTCGCGCGCGGCGAGTAGCGAAAGCCACCCGCCCATGCTGGAGCCCACGAGGATCTGGTCGCCCAGCGCCACATGGTCGAGGATCTCGAGCGTGCTTTCCAGCCCACGACCGATGGTGAACTCCATGAAGTCGCCTTCGCTTTCGCCATGGGCGAAGCAATCGAACGCGGTGAACCGCACGTTGCGTTCGGCGCACCATTCCGCCAGTGCCGTGGCTTTGGTGGACTGCATGTCCGAGCGGAAGCCATGGATGAAGGTGACGCCAAGCGCCCCCTCGCCCGCCTGCTGGCGATAGGCGATGCGCTGGTTCGTGGCGGTGGTGTAGTGAAGTGCCATATGCTTGTCATTCCCCGGATTTTGTCAGCAGGCAAAATCATAGGGGAATCCACGCATAAAATGCCAGCAGGCATTTTGTGACGCCCCACGCCTTCTGGCATGGGTGTGGTCTGGATCCCGGAGATTTTTGCCTCCTGACAAAAATTCCGGGATGACAACACGTAAAAAGTTGCACGGCGTCGCATTCCCTCTATTCCTCTTTGCCATGAGCGACAGCACACCCACCATTCTGCAAGTGTTACCCCGGCTGCAATCCGGCGGGGTGGAACGCGGCACCATCGAGATCACCGACGCGATCCGCGCATCGGCCATGAAGCCAATCGTGGCCTCGGCGGGTGGGCCGCTTATTCCGCACATCACCCATGCGGGTGGGGAGCACGTGACCATGCCGCTGGATCGCAAGAATCCGCTTATCATTCGCCAGAATGCGTGGCGGCTGTACCAGCTTATCAAGGCGAAGAACGTGAACATCGTGCATGCGCGCAGCCGCGCCCCGGCGTGGTCGGCCTATTACGCGGCGAAGTGGGCGAACATTCCGTTCCTCACCACTTTCCACGGGCTGTATGGCACGCAGAACCAGTTCAAGCGCCGCTACAACAGCGTGATGGTGAAAGGCGAACGCGTGATCGCCGTGTCGCGCTTCGTGATGGACCACATCATGGAAACCTACGGGGTGGATGCAACGAAGATCCGCCTCATCCCCCGCGGGGTGGACCTGAACCTGTTCGACGAGAAGCGCGTGGTGCCCGAGCGCATCGCGCAGCTCACCAAAAGCTGGCGCCTGCCGGATGAGCCCACGCCCATCATCTTCTGCCCGGGGCGCATCAGCCGCATCAAGGGGCAGCATATCCTCATCGACGCGCTGGCGCAGATGAAGGACGAGCCGTTCCTGTGCATCATCGCCGGGGCGGATACCGGCCACGAAGATTACCGCGAAGAGCTGCAAAAGCAGATCGCCAGCGCCGGGCTGGAAGGCAAGGTGCGCCTTGCGGAGCCCACCCAAGCCATGGCCGAGGCCTATTTGCTATCGGACCTTGTGGTCGTGCCCTCCATCAAGCCCGAGGCGTTCGGGCGCATCGCTATCGAGGCGCAGGCCATGGGCCGCGTGGTGGTGGCGACCGACCATGGCGGCGCGCGCGAGACCATCATTCCCAACGAAACGGGCTACCTCGTGCCGCCGGGCGACGCGGCCAGCATGGCCGCCACCATGCGCTATGCGCTGGCACGCGACGAGGCCACCGTGCAGGGCATGAGCAGCTACGCCATGCAACACATCCACCGCCATTTCACGGCCATGCAAATGAAGAACAAGACCATCGACGTGTACCGGGAATTATTGGCATGAAAAATTCTTACGTCATTCCGGCCCAATACGCTCGCGTATGCCGAGCCGGAACCCATGCGAACTATGCCGCAGGCATGCAACCATCATGGATTCCCGCCTTCGCGGGAATGACAGGAACATTATGACGCAGCATTCACAAAACATCCTCGTCATCAAGCATGGCGCGCTGGGCGACATCATCATCGCCACCGCAGGCTTCAAGGCCATTCGCGAACAGTTCCCCACCGCGAACATCGTCGTGCTCACCAGCTCTGGCTTTGCCACGCTGCTGGCGCAAAGCCCCTATTTCAACGAGATCTGGGCCGACCGCAAACCCAAGCTGTGGGAGCGCGACGGCATCAAGCGCCTGAAGACCATGCTCAACTCGCAGCGCTGGGATTACGTGTTCGACCTGCAGACCAGCAAGCGCAGCACGCGCTACCAGTGGTTGCTGAAGAAGCCTTGGCCCATCATCAGCAATGTTAGCCGGTTCGCAAGCCACGGCTACACCGACAAGGCGCGACACAAAAAACATGCGCTCACCAACCTGCAGATCCAGCTGGGCATGCTGGGCATTGCCGTGGGCATGCCCGATATTTCGTGGCTGGAACAGGACGTGGCGAACCTTCAGCCGCCGCATGCCTATGCATTGCTGGTGCCCGGCGGCGCGGCCCACCGGCCCGAGAAACGCTGGCCCGACGAACAATACGCCGCCCTCGCCCACGAGCTGGCGCAGCAGGGCATCACCCCGGTGCTGATCGGCACCGACGCGGAGCAAAAGGCCATCCAGGCCATTGCCAACCGCGTGCCCAAAGCGGTGAATTTGTGCGGCAAGACCAGCATTGCGCAGCTTGCCACCCTCGCCCGCAACGCCAGCCTTGCCGTGGGGAACGATACCGGGCCCATGCATGTGATCGCGGCGACCGGCTGCCCCAGCACCGTGCTGTTCAGCTACGCTTCCGACCCCGTGCGCTCGGCCCCGGCCGGTGCCAGCGTGCGCGTGCTGCGCGAGAAGAAACTGAGCGAACTGAGCGTGGACCGCGTGCTGGGCACGCTGGTCGCCCGCGCCTAACCAAAGCTTCCGGTTGCGCAACGACAGGAAAATAGCTACAGGCTAGGCCTATGATCCGCATTACCTATACCAGCTCTGCCACGCAGACCATTACCCCGTCCATGATCCTCGATATTCTCGAGGCGGCGCGCGATTTCAACGGCAATCGCGGCGTCACGCGCGAGGACGTAGCCGAGCGTGACTTCAAGGACTGGAGCATGGCCTTCGTGGACACCAGCACGGCAGAAGTCGCGCGCGTATTGGTTGGCCACGGCCTTGACAGTTACGAAGCCCAGCAATGGCCGATGGAACGAACTAGTCAGTTGTTGGCGAGCTTCGCCAACGCCCTGCGCGCCGAGCGCATTCCCGTTCGTTACTAAACCCACGCCAGAAATTAAGGTCACCCCATGAGCCAGCCCCAAGCCGCCCCGCGCGAGATCACCCTTACCCTGCCCGATGGCTCCACCCGCAGCTACCACGCCGGCACCACCGGCGAAGAAGTGGCGGCAAGCATTGGCGCAGGCCTTGCCAAAGCCGCCGTGGCCATGAAGGTCAATGGCCAGCAGCAGGATCTCTACCGCCCGCTGAACGCTGATGCGCAATTCGCCATCCTCACCGCGAAGGACGAAGAAGGCATCGACGTGATCCGCCACACTATTACGGCGCAGGCGCTGGCATTGGCGGTGAAGGAACTGTTCGACGGCGCAAAACTCGCCATCGGCCCCACCATCGACCACGGGTTCTATTACGACGTGGAGCTGCCAAGCCCGCTGGCGCCGGAGGACCTGCCGCGCATCGAAGAACGCATGCGCGAAATTTTGAAGCGCCCGCACGCGGTGAAGCGAGAGATCTGGGAACGCCCCAAGGCCATCGCCATGTTCGAAGCGCGCGGTGAGCACTACAAGGCCGAGATCATCCGCACCGCGCCGGATACCGAAGTGGGCGGCGACACGCCCAAAGGCCACGTTTCGCTCTACCGTCAGGGCGAAGGCGACGACGCCTTCATCGATCTGTGCTTTGGCCCGCACGTGCCGCATTTCAGCAAGATCACCGCGGCGTTCAAGCTCACCCGCATCAGCGGTGCCTACTGGCGCGGCGACGCGAAGAACAAGATGCTGCAACGCATTTACGGCATCGCCTTCCCGACGGATAAAGAACTGAAAGCCCACCTGACGATGCTGGAGGAAGCCGAAAAGCGCGACCACCGCAAACTGGGCCGCGAGCTGGACCTGTTCCACCTGCAGCAGGAAGCGCATGGCAGCGTGTTCTGGCACCCGAACGGCTACCTCATCTGGCGTGAGCTGGAAGCCTACATGCGCCGTGCCATCGATGGCGGCGGCTACAAAGAGGTGAAGACCCCGCAGGTGATGGACGCCAAGCAGTGGGAACAATCCGGCCACTGGGGCAAATACCGCGAGAACATGTTCGTGATCCCCGATGAAGTGCCGAACGTGGCCGACGAAGGGCCGATCGTGTCCGACAAAGCGGAATGGATGGCGCTGAAGCCCATGAACTGCCCCGCCCACGTGCTGATTTTCAAGCAAGGCATCAAGAGCTACCGCGACCTGCCGCTGCGCATCTATGAGAATGGCTGCTGCCACCGCAACGAGCCGCATGGCGCGCTGCACGGGCTGATGCGCGTGCGCCAGTTCACGCAGGACGACGCGCATATCTTCTGCCGCGAAGACCAGATCGTGGACGAGGTGCGCAAATTCTGCGAACTCGCCGACCGCGTGTATAAAGACCTCGGCTTCACCAATTACACCATCAAGCTGGCGCTGCGCCCCGAGAAACGCTTCGGCACCGACGAGATGTGGGACAAGGCCGAGGCCGAGCTGCGCACCGCCGTGCTGGAAGCCGGGCTGGACAAGGAACATGGCTTCGAAGAACTGCCCGGCGAAGGCGCGTTCTATGCGCCCAAACTGGAATGGCACCTGACGGATGCCATCGGCCGCACCTGGCAGGTGGGCACCATCCAATCCGACCGGGTACTTCCCGAGCGGCTGGACGCGAGCTATGTGGGCGAAGATGGCGAGCGCCACCGCCCGGTCATGCTGCACCGTGCCATTTTTGGCTCGTATGAACGCTTCATCGGCATCCTGATCGAGCATTATGCCGGCAAGCTGCCCGCGTGGCTTGCGCCCTGCCAAGGCGTCGTCGCCCCCATCACCAACGACTTCGACGGCTACGCCGAAGAAGTGGCAAAAGCGTTGGTAGCCAAAGGCTTGCGCGTGGAAACCGACACCCGCGCCGAGAAGATCAACTACAAAGTGCGCGAGCACAGCCTGCAGAAAGTGCCGTTCATTCTGGCGGTTGGCGGGCGCGAAGCCGAACAGCGCACCGTCGCCCTGCGCCGTTTAGGCTCGGAGAAGCAGGAAATCCTGCCGCTTGACGAGGCTATCGCATTGCTTGTACAGGAATGTGCCCGTCCACAATAAGGGAGATGACCCACCAATGACCAAAGGCCGTTATGAGTTCTAAAGAAACCAAAATCGACGAACCGCGTATCAATCGCCAAATCACGGCGCAAACTATCCGCCTCGTCGGGGCTAATGGAGAAATGGTGGGGGTTGTTCCTCTGCGTGAAGGGCTTGCTTCGGCAGAGATCCAGGGGCTGGACCTCGTGGAAGTATCGCCGAACGCACAACCGCCCGTGTGCAAAATTCTTGATTACGGCAAGTGGCGCTACCACGAGCAGAAAAAACTGCAGGAAGCCCGCAAGAAGCAGAAGATCATCCAGATCAAGGAAGTGAAGCTGCGCCCCGGTATCGACGTGCATGACCTTGGCATTAAGCTGAAGGCGGTGGAGAAATTCCTCGCCGAGGGCGACAAGGTGAAATTCACCCTGCGTTTCCGCGGCCGTGAAATGGCCCACCAGGACCTTGGCTACAAGCTGCTGCTGAAAGTGCGCGAAACCCTTGGCGACAAGATCAAGGTGGAGCATGAGCCCAAGGCCGAAGGCCGTCAGGTGATCATGGTCGTCAGCCCCGCGGCCAAGCACTAATCCCCGTTAACGCCGATAGCCCTGCGAGTTCGCCCAGCGCTCATAGTCGGCGGTGGCCTGCATCATCTGTTCGCAGACCTGCCGGGCGGCCGCGCCCACATCCGGCAGCGCTTGCGGCGTGGTAGCGCCCGCATAATGCGCCGCACGCAGCGCTTCGTTCGCACCCAGCAAGGCAGTTTCAATGATGCGGTTGGCGTTGAACACGGCATCCTGCCGCGACCCGTTATAGAATTTCGGCATGGGCCAGCGATGGTAAACGGCACGTAGCAGGCTGGCCGCATCCTGCAATTGCGTATCCACGAGTTGGAGCGCGCCGTCCCAGATAAGCGCACGCGCCGTATCATCCACGCAGGGCATGGCATGGTGGGCAATATCGGCCAGCCACGACGCCACATCCGCCTGCGGGCCGAGCATGGCATGCTTGCCCGCGCGCACCACGTAGTTCAGTGGCAGCTCCTGACGCTGCGGGGCCACCCCGCTGGTAAAGCTCGGATTGTATCGCATGCCCCTGCTTTAGCGCAGGCGCATGACGGTTTGATGACGCTCGCGCTGAAATTTAAGCGTTCTTTTGCAGCCAGCGGCTGCCGGGCTTGATGGCCTGCGTGCCTTCGAGATGTTCCGGCAAATGGTCGGCATGGTAGGTCTTCACGTCGAGCGCCATGAGCGAGATCAGCGGGAATGGCAGGCCATGCGTGCCGTTGCTACGGTCGATGAGCGAGGCTTCCGCCACCACTTCACCACCGAAATGCTTGATGCACTCCACCGTTTCCAGCGAGGATTTGCCGGTGGTTACCACGTCTTCCACCAGCAGGATTTTCGCGCCCGGCGCGATGTGGAAGCCGCGGCGCAGGGTGAATTCTCCCGCTTCGCGCTCACAGAAAATGGTTTCCACGCCAAGCTGGCGGCCCATCTCATAGCCAACGATGACGCCGCCCATGGCCGGTGCCACCACCATGTCGATGGTCTGCGGGCCCAGCACATCGCGCACGCGGCGCGCCAGCTCGGCGCACAGGCGGTCGGCGCGCGCCGGGCTCATCAGCACGCGGGCGCATTGCAGGTAGGTGTCGGAATGCAGGCCCGAACTGAGAATGAAATGGCCGCGCAGGATCGCCTCGGCGGCTTCGAATTCGTTCATCACATCAGCGTCGTTCAACATGCATTCTACTCCACAGCAACATTATCGATCAGGCGGGTGGTGCCCAGCGTCGCCGCCGCGAGAATGCGCGCGGGCGCTTTGTATTCATTCAGGGTCTGCAGGCTTTCCGCATGGCGCAATTCCACATAGTCCACGCTGGTAAAGCCCGCATCCAGCAGCAGGCGGCGGGCTTTTTCCATGGTCTCGTCCACCGGGCGACCTTCGGTCTTCAGCACGAAGGCAGAATGGCGCAGCACCTGATTCAGCTTCACCGCTTTCTTGCGCTCCTCCGCGCTGAGGTAGCGGTTGCGCGACGACAGGGCCAGCCCATCGCCCTCGCGCACGGTCGGCACGCCAATGATCTTGATATCCATATCCAAATCGGTGACCAAACGTTTAATCAGCGCCAGTTGCTGGTAATCTTTTTCACCGAACAGCGCCACGTCGGGCCGCACCTGGTTGAACAGCTTGGCGACCACCGTGGCCACCCCATCAAAATGGCCGGGGCGCGCCGCGCCGTCCATGCCTTCGCTCACGCC
This sequence comes from Azospirillum brasilense, assembly GCA_003241645.1. Taxonomy (GTDB): domain Bacteria; phylum Pseudomonadota; class Alphaproteobacteria; order Rickettsiales; family UBA3002; genus QFOX01. The sequence continues at coordinate 7,691 of QFOX01000054.1, forward strand.
TGCCACCTGCACGTTGGTGGCAAACCCGTTCGGATACATCACGGCCACGCTGGGCAGCCACGCCGCATCCGCCCCGGCTTCCTTCAGCCCGGCAAGGTCTTCCTCCAGCGGGCGGGGGTAGCGGTCCAGGTCTTCGGTGGGGCCGAATTGCTTGGGGTTCACAAAAATGCTGACCACCACGCGGTCGGCCTGCGCCCGGGCGGCGCGCACCAGCGCGAAATGCCCCGCATGCAGCGCGCCCATGGTGGGCACCAGCGCCACGCGCAGCCCCTGCCCGCGCCATTCGGCGACGGTACTGCGCAGCTGCGATATCTTTGTAAGTTCCAATGTCATCTTGCGTTAGCGCCTGTGTTAGCTACAAGAACGGCATGTCGCAAGCCGAACCGTCACTCTTTTTGCAGGATTATAACCAACGCATTATTAATGGTGCGTTAAAGCCCGACCCTGCCCAACAGCAGGCCGCACTGGCGCTGGACGCGCTTTTTGATGCGCTGCGCCCTGCGGCCGTCACCGGCGGCCTGCTTGCCCGCCTGCGCGGCAGCAAGCGTACCCCCGCCAACGGGCTGTATCTGTGGGGCGATGTGGGGCGCGGTAAATCCATGCTGATGGACCTGTTCGTGGCGCATGCAAAACCCATGACGCGCACGCGGCGCATGCATTTCCACGCCTTCATGCTGGACGTGCACAAGCGCCTGCATGCCTTCCGCCAGCTGGACGCCACCGGCGACCTGATGCCCCGCGTGATCGCGGATATCGCCTCAGAGATCCGCGTGCTCTGCCTCGATGAGTTGCAGGTGACCGACGTGACCGACGCGCTGATCCTCGCGCGGCTGTTCGAGGGGCTCATGGATGCAGGCGTGTGCGTGGTGTTCACCAGCAACCGGCCGCCGCACCAGCTTTACCAGCACGGGCTGCAACGCGAGCAGTTCATGAAATTCGTGGAATTGCTGAAGCGCCGCATGCCGATTCACGAGCTAAAAAGCCCCACCGATTACCGGCTGGAACAATGGCGCACCCTTGCGCACACCTACCACGTGCCGCTGGACGCCACGGCCGATGATTTCCTGCTGGAAAGCTGGCAAAAATTCACCCAAGGCCAGCCCAGCGAACCACTGAACCTGGAGGTGCAGGGCCGCATCCTTCGGGTGGATAGACACAGCCATGGCGTGGCCTGGCTGACGTTCGACGAGCTGTGCCGCCGCCCGCTGGGCGCGAACGATTACCTGACGCTGGGCAAGGTGTGCCACACGCTGCTGCTGCAAGGCATTCCGGCCATGACCAAGGAAGACCGCAACGAGGCGAAGCGCTTCGTGACCCTCATCGACACGCTGTACGACCTGCGCGTGAAACTCATTGCCACCGCGCAGGTGCAGCCCGAGGCGCTCTACCCCGGCGGTGATGGCAGCTTCGAATTCCACCGCACGGTCAGCCGCCTGCACGAAATGCAAAGCGAGCAATATCTTGCCTTGGCGCATCTTTCGGCCTAGCTAAAGGCGATGCACCCCGCCCCCGCACTCACCGTTTACCTTGCCGCGCCGCGTGGCTTCTGCGCGGGCGTGGACCGTGCCATCGAGATCGTCGAGCAGGCGCTGAAGCTCTATGGCGCGCCCATTTATGTGCGCCACGAGATCGTGCACAACAAATGGGTGGTGAACGACCTGCGCCAAAAAGGCGTGGTGTTCGTCAAGGAAGTGGACGAAGTGCCCGATGGCGGCATCACCGTGTTCTCGGCGCATGGCATTTCTGAGAAGGTCGAACACAGCGCGAAGCTGCGCGACCTGCCGGTGATCGACGCGACCTGCCCGCTGGTGACGAAAGTGCATAACGAAGCCAAGCGCTACGAGCGCGAAGGCTATGAGATCGTGCTGATTGGCCATGCCGGCCACCCCGAAGTGGAAGGCACCAGCGGCCGCGTGCAAAAGGTCTACCTCGTCGAGAACGTAGACGACGTGGCACGGCTGGAAGTGACCCAGCCCGAAAAACTGGCCTACGTGACGCAGACCACCCTGAGCGTGGACGACACCAAAGCCATCATCGAGGCGCTGAAGGCGCGCTACCCCAGCATTCACGGGCCGGACACCAAAGATATCTGCTACGCCACGCAGAACCGCCAGCAGGCGGTGAAAGAGCTGGCACGGCAGGTGGATTTGATGCTGGTCGTCGGCTCGCGCAATTCCAGCAACAGCAACCGCCTGCGCGACTTGAGCGTGGAAATGGGCGTGCCCGCCCACCTGATCGACGACGCGACGGACATTCAGCCCGCATGGCTCGACGGCGTGACCAAGCTTGGCCTCACCGCCGGGGCCAGCGCACCGGAATTGCTGGTGGAGCGCGTCATTCGTTTTCTGGAAACGCTGCGCCCGCTCACGGTGGAACCCTTCGCCGTGGTGGAAGAGAATGTGTATTTCAACCTGCCGAAGGAAGTTCGCAGCCAGCCCTTCAAGGACCGCCTGAAAACGGCCTAGCTATTTGCCTGCGAAGAAGCCTTTATCCTCACCGCGCTCACGCGTTTGCATGTCGGTGACCCAGCTTTTCGCGGGCCGGTTATCGGGCAATTTCCAATCGAAATATTCCAGCGCCTTCACACTGGCGGCGCGCATCGCGCGGTCGATGTTCGGCCCCGCCCCGGTGAAAATTTTCTTCTGCCCCTGCCACTCCATGCTGGCGCGCACCTGATGCGGCCCCTGCTGGCGGCCATTGGTGAGCCGTTCGAACGCAATGCTGCCACCACGCGCGGCCACCATTTCCTCCAGCACGGTCTGGGGGTTCAGCACGTCGCGCGCCACGTTCTGGTTGCGGCTGACAACGGTCTTGAACGCATCGTTACGCAGGATGCGGCGGATCGCCACATGCTCGGCACGCTCGGGCGTGTCCTCCTGCGCTTCCACGCGGATGGGGGCGCGCATGTCGCCACCGCGCACCTCGATCTGCATCAGTGCGCCATCGGCCAGCGGTTGCGCATGCCAGTGGACCGAGGCTCCCGCCCCTTCCACCATGCGCTCCAGCAATTCGCGTTTCTTCGCGCCCTCCATGTCCAGCTCGGCATAGAGCAGGTTCGGCACGGCCGTGCGCTCCAGCGGCTGCAACTGCCCGAACGCGTAGTGCTCGAGGAACGAATAGCGCGCATGGCTGAGCGCCGCGCGCTGGTTGTGCCCCACCGAATAGAACGGCGCGGCGAACGCCCGGCCCTGCGCGTCACGCATCACCAGCAGGGTGGCGCACACGCGCGAGGGTTCGGCACCCTCGGGCGCTTTTTCTTCGCTGGGCAGCAAGGTGGTGTGCTCGCCCAGCGTGGCGGGCAGCACATGCTGCTCCAGCTTTTCCATGAGCGCGTTCACGATGGCCGGGTCATGCTTGATGCTGCGCGCCACTTCGCGCTTCAGCGCCGTCCACCGATGCACACCGGGGTGCTGCGCGCGCACGAAAATGGCGAATGCATCCTGCGTGCGATCGAAGTTGTTGGCCTTCACCCGCGCGATCGCCTCATCGAACAGGCTGCGTGGCATGTCGCCAGTGAGCGCGGCCGCCTGCAACAGGCTGGAGAATTTCTCGCGCGACAGGCCCGAGAGATCCTCGCGCGTTTTCTCGGCCACCACTTCCAGCCGCTCCACGCTGCTATCGTATTTCTCGTTCTGCTTTTCGATCTGGCGAATTTCAGGGCTATGCGCCAGCGCGTTCATGTGCGCGGCGAAACCTTCCAGCTCTTCGCGCGTGTAAGGCAATTCCGGCACCTGGATCTGCCCGGCAAGCTGGCGCAGGCGCGCCGCTGGCACGCGCGCACCGGCGGGCAGCAGCGTTTCGCAGGTCTGCACCAGCAGCTTCTGCAACTGGCGGCGGGCATGGGCCCGGTTCACCCCCGGCTGCGCATGCAGCAGCGACAGATATTCCGCGCCCTGCGCCCACACGGCCTGCCGCAACGCAGCGGGCTGCACCCCCGGCAGGCAGGTGCCCAGCTTGGCCTCCACATCGTCGAGCACCCGCACGGCGTGGTGCACCATCAGGCCGTTGAAATAATCCGGCGCGCGGCGAATGGGCGACGTGAAATGGCAATAGCTGCCCTTCAGCCCCATGCGCTCCAGCGCGCTGTGGCGCACCGGCGTGGTGCTGTAGGTGGCGTGCGCATCGGCCTCATCAAAATTGCGATACAAAAATGGCAGGCCGCTTTGCCGGAAGAATTCCGCCACGCTGTTATTCGCCAGCAGCATGTAGGTCGCCACCATTTCCATGGCCTGCATCTGGTCGGCGCCCTTCACACGGCGCAGCGTGCGCTGGCCGAAAATTTCCTCCCACGGAATGGACTGCCCGCGGAAATACGCATGCTGCACGCCTTGCGCGATATCGGCCATGAGCTGGAACTGCGGATCGGCCTGCATGCGGGCATGCGCCTGCGCGTAGCTCGAATTGTCCGGGTGGGTGATGACCGGCATGAAGCTGGTGTGCGTGGGGCGGAAATGCTTATCCAGCGTGATGCTGACCGTGAGGCCCAAGCGCTCCTGATTATGCTCGAGGCTCAAATTCTCCTCCAGCAGTTTGGGCAGCATGGGGTCGGTCCAGCCGGGGCCATACACGGTGAAGGCGCGCATCCACGCGGCCTGCGCCAGCGGGCTGCCGGGGCGCACATGCGCCGCCACGTCGGCAATGG
>QFOX01000119.1 GCA_003241645.1 Azospirillum brasilense
ATTCAGCCATGCGTCGCGTTCCTGCCTGCCCAATTTGAAAACATGCGCCATGACCTTGGCGCGGTCGATTAACTCACCCTTGAGCTTCTGCAGGCGCACGCGGTTGGTCTGCGCCTTGAGCACCTCGTTCGCGGTGCGTGCCTGCATGTAGGTGGTACCGCCACCGGAGGGCGCACCGTTTTCGCGCAGCGTGTCGCGCACGGCATCAATCGCCGCTTCCGGCACGGGCTTCATAGTCTGTGGCCCTCGTTGCTGCGCCGCGTCGGTATTTATCGTCCAGGCGCGGTCGGCCTTGTCGGGGTCGATGGTGCCATCCTCCTCCACCTGCACGCGGCCAGTCTTTATCGCTTTGCGTACCGCAGCGTCACTGACCCCGCGTTTGCGGGCATAGGCGCGGATCGAAATTCCCATGGTTCTGCACCCTTTTTCGCCCCCGAAAAGCGCCATGCATCAGACGCAATTTTAATCAACTTAAATCGCGCTCAACATATTGAATAATAATAGCAAATAGTCGCTTTTATAAGTTGATTAACATACCGAACGGAGCGTTACTGATGGTGTCTACAGGGCAATAACCAACGAAAGGAAAACGCCATGACTTTTACCCCCGCAGCTACCGCCAACCACGAATGGGGATTTTGGGGAACCAGCGTCCGGAACGGCTACGATGCCGAACTGACATGGGATACCGCCAGCCGCTTTTTAGCGAAGCATTTTGACCTGACCGCCGAACAGGCGCGCGATGTATTGGATGCGCGCTTCGGTCGCCACCTTGCCGACGACTTGAGCTTCATCGAAGGCGCGCCGGATACGGCAGAAAAAATCACCGCCCACCTTGCCGAGCGCATCACCGACAAGGGCTGGCGCAAGCATTTTGAACAATCCATCACCGCCGTAACGGGCAAGACCTTCACGAAGAAGCAACCCGCCAAGGACGAGCTTTTCGCTGCCATCGCGCGGGAGCATCTTAACATCGAAATGCTGGAGAGCCGAAACTCCGACAGCCTCGACTTCCACGATGTCGCGGTGTGGGGCATCCAAGCCGCCCTCGAAGCCGCCTTTGCGGCAGGCAAAGCCTCCGCGAAGAAAGGTACCTAGCCATGACTGAGCAACAGCGCTTCGAGGATTTTGTCCGCGAGTTGACGAGCCTTTCCCAAAAGCATGGCATCGCCATCCAAAGCACGGGCGGCGTCCATATTTTTGCCACCCCCGATGCGCTGCAGGGGCTGGCTTACTCCACCGACGCCAGCAGCGGCGACCTCACATTTACTACGAAAGGAGCCTAACCATGATTACCAAAGTCAATGTCCGCTTTTCCCGCAAGCCCTGCGACATGCAGGAAGTATATGCCACCGCGCGCGATGAGCTGGGGCATGTATCCGAGTGCGAGGTAGCCGAAACCATCGAGCTATCCGCTGCCGAATACGATGCCTTCACCCACAGCTT
>QFOX01000055.1 GCA_003241645.1 Azospirillum brasilense
ACTGATCGCACCGGTAGCGATGGATCAGGGTCTGCGCTTCGCGATCCGCGAAGGTGGCCGCACCGTCGGCGCCGGCGTCGTCGCTAAAGTGATGAACTAGTTTCATCACCGAATGACTAAAGAGAAGGCCGCGGAGAGATCCGCGGCCTTTTTCTTTGCCTGCTGCAGTGCGAGATAAGTGCGCGCGCATGTCATGAAACTGTCACGATGAGGCGTTAGGTTCCCCGGCGAACCAACCAGGGATATTTCCATGTACCAGTCCGATGCACTGCCGAGCACGACCGTCACTTCCGCGACATTGGCGGAACTCTCGCCCGCCCAGCGTGAGGCCCATTACACCAGGCTTTATAACTATCTGTTCGATGACAAGCTGAAGTCCAAGCGCTGCGAGAGTGCCATTCGCAACCAGTGCGAGATCATTGCCGACCGCGTGGCCGCGGCGCCCAGCAACGCGATTCGCCTGCGCGAATCCGGCAAGCAGATGCTGCAGACCATTCTGGACGGGTATTTCAGCACCCAGCCATTGCAGGACGACCCGCTGCATGCCACGGGCAAGACCCGCCTCGACATTCTGGCCGACGAGCGCGCCAGCGCCGAGCTGCCGGTGAACCGGGCGGTCAGCCAGATCTATGACAGCATGCGCCAATTCGCGGATCTGGCGGTCGAGCGCGCCATTGCGCAGGGGCTTTCGCAGCAGCGCGGCGGGCAGGCCCGCTGATCGACGCGGGCACTTATTCGGTTTTTATATTTAGGGCTTCCCGGCGCATCGTCTTTTGAACCGGCGATGGGCTAATGGTTGGATGTGTTCACGACAACACGTCAAACCACTTCAGGAGAATCCCATGAATAAGCTTGCAACCCTTCTTGCTACCACCGCTGCCATCGCTATCGCTGCTCCCTCGTTCGCAGCCGACAAGACCGGCGTTAAATCGGAAACCACCATCTCGCGCGACGATAACGGTGGCTACGAGAAAACCTCGACCGCTGAAAAAACCACCGCCAACGGCAAAATGAGCGCCGAGACCAACGTTGACCTCGACGTGGACAGCGACGGCAACAAAGAAAAAGTGACCACCACCAAAGAAGTGAACGACCCCAAGGGCCTGTTCAACAAACAAACGGTGAAGACCGAAACCACCGAGAAACTCGAAGACGGCAAACTGTCCGTTGAGTCCGAGAAAACGGTGAACGGTGACACGGTTTCGGAAACCAAGAAAACGTGGTAATTGCTTCCCCCCAAGCGGCTTTCTAAATCCTTAGCCAAGCCGTAGCAATGAACAGGCCGGGTCCCCATCCCCGGCCTGTTTTTGTTTGCATGCTGCGCGATGCTTTATGGTGTGGCGCACGAGAGGTGCGCGTGAAGGGGGATCTGCTATCCCTTCGCGACACTTCGTTTCGCTGACCCTTTTCGCACGCGGCTCGCGCAGCGATGGCGCTACGCACGAACCGAAACTGCCTCTTGACCCGCCAGCATCAAACCTCTAATCACAGCCCCCAGCCCTACGCGGGTCTGAAGGGGTGTAGCTCAATTGGTAGAGCGTCGGTCTCCAAAACCGAAGGTTGCAGGTTCGATTCCTGTCGCCCCTGCCAATATCAAACCCACCCGCTTGCGGGTGGGTTTGATATTGGTGGGGTATTTCAGAATGAACCTCTTCGACAAAACGCCAGCAGGCGTTTTGGACTGCCGAAGGCAGCCCGCAGGGTGGAGGCCAGCAGGCCGACATCAATCCTGTCGCGTAATATGGCAAAGGCGCGCAAGCCTGAAAGGCTGGGCACATCCTGTCGCCCCTGCCATGCAAACTAGGCACCTTGCTTATATTTGCTGCCTTATGGTATATTGCCATACATGCGATACGGCTTTTCACTCGTTGAACTATCGATCGTGCTGGTCATTCTTGGCTTGCTCACAGGGGGTATTCTTGCGGGACAGTCGCTGATTCGAGCCGCTGAGCTGCGAACCCTCACCTTGGATTATAATAAATTTCACACCGCGATTTATTCGTTCCGCGACAAATATTTTGCTTTGCCCGGCGACATGACCAATGCCACCAGTTTCTGGGGTGTTGCTGCGGGCGATGGTATTGCGGAGAATGCCCCATGCCGAAGCACCGCTACGACGGATGGTAGAACCTGCAACGGCAATGGCGATGGACGCATTTCATGCAATGTGGTGGGCTGTAGTTTCTATGAAATGGTGCGCGGCTGGCAGCAATTGGCGCGTGCGGGGTTCATCGAGGGGAATTATGTCGGTGCACCGTCACCGGGATATTTCGTAAGTGGCGTAACCACACCGGATTCTCGTATTGCCGATGGAGGTGTATGGTCGATGATTCATTATTCGTCCCTCGCTGGGGGAACGACTTTTTATGCAACCCCAGAAGGCCATCAGTTGACGATCGAAGGCTCTTCTGGGGCAGTCAATTACCTGAAGCCTGCTGAGGCATGGAATATTGACGTGAAGCTGGACGATGGTATGCCCAATCGCGGCACTGTGCTCGGGGTGAAGGGTACAACTGCGCTGCCATGCAGCACTACGGCCAATCAACCAGCGACGGCGGACGTGAATTCACAATATAATCTGGCATCCGACACGGTTTCCTGCCGCCTTTCCTTCGGATTCTAACATGTAAAACCTGCTTGCTATCAGGCGCTGCACGCGCTATGAACCCTTCCGCACCGCCCAGAAAGCGGTGCGTTTTTGTATCGGCAAATCGGCGCAAGCCGTCCCGGCGAGAGCCGGGATCCATTTAACACGTAAACTAACCGCGCGAGGAAACTCCATGCCCGCCATGAACCCAGCCAAATTCATCCGCGAAGTCCGCCAGGAAGTCAGCAAAGTCAGCTGGCCCACCCGCCGCGAGACCTTCGTGTCTGTTGCCATGGTGCTGGTGATCGCCGTGCTCGCCGCCATTTTCTTCCTGGTGGTGGACGGCCTGCTTTCATGGGGTATCCGCCTCGTCCTTGGTTTGGGAGCATAAGAACATGACCAGCGAAGCAGCAGCAAGCAACGAAACCCCCGCCGCCGAGGCCGCCGCCCCCGTGGCCACCGGCAAGCCGAAGCGTTGGTACATCATCCACGCCTATTCCGGCTTCGAGAAAAAAGTGGCGCAAAGCATTCTGGAGCAAGCCGCCCAGAAGAACCTGACCGACGCGTTCGAGCAGGTCGTGGTGCCCACCGAAGAAGTGGTGGAAGTGCGCCGCGGCAAGAAAGTATCGGCGGAACGCAAGTTCTTCCCCGGCTACGTGCTGGCGAAAATGGACATGACCGACGCGACCTGGACGCTGGTGAAGAACACCGACAAGGTGACCGGCTTCCTCGGCGGCAAAGGCATTCGCCCGCAGCCGATCACCGAGGCTGAGGCCGCGCAGATCTTCCGCCAAGCGGAAGAGGGTGGCAAATCGGTGCGCACCACGGTCATTTTCGACATTGGCGAGCAGGTCAAGATCATCGACGGCCCGTTCGAGTCGTTCGTGGGCACCGTGGAAGATGTGGAAGAAGACCGCCAGAAGCTGAAAGTTTCGGTAAGCATCTTCGGCCGCGCCACGCCGGTGGAGCTGACCTTCGACCAGGTCCACAAAGTAAATGGTTAAGTGATATTTTCCAGCGGGTTGGGCAGAAACGCCCGCCCGCGGGAAAAAACCTGTTGCAATCGCACAACTTCCCCCTATAGTCCCGGCTCCCTTGGGAGGCTGTGGACATGTTCCAGGCCGCAATCTGCCGCAGAAAACATGGGGTTTTCTGATGGTGGGCCTACCAAATATGGAAAGGATAAAGCCTCATGGCTAAGGAAATTACCGGCTATATCAAGCTGCAGATCCCTGCAGGCAAAGCCAACCCCGCCCCGCCGATCGGCCCCGCGCTTGGTCAGGCAGGCCTCAACATCATGGAATTCTGCAAGCAGTTCAACGCTGCCACCCAGCAAAAAGAGCCGGGCATGCCGATCCCCGTGGTGATCACCGCCTACAAGGACCGCAGCTTTACCTTCATCATGAAGCAGCCGCCGGTTTCGTACTTCCTCATGAAAGCCGCCAAAATTGAAAAAGGCACTGGCACTGTGGGCAAGAACATTGTTGGCAAGGTGACCATGGACCAGATCCGCGAGATCGCGAAGCAGAAAATGGTCGATATGAACGCAAACGACATCGACGCTGCATGCAGCATGATCGCCGGTTCGGCGATGTCGATGGGCATTGAAGTGACGGGGGCGTAAGATGGCTGGTAAACGTATTAAATCGGCGCGTCAGGCTGTGGACACCACCAAGCTCTACGCACTGAAGGACGCCGTTGCGCTTCTGAAGGCCAACAGCAAGACCAAGTTCGATGAGACCATCGACGTGGCCATGAACCTCGGTATCGACCCCAAGCAGAGCGACCAGCTGGTGCGCGGCGTAGTCGCTATGCCGAACGGCCTGGGCAAGAACGTGCGCGTGGCCGTTTTCGCGAAAGCCGACAAGGTGGACGTGGCGAAAAAAGCGGGCGCTGAGATCGCCGGTGGCGACGAGCTCGTGGAAGCGATCAGCAAAGGTGAGATCAATTTCGACGTGTGCATTGCCACGCCGGACATGATGGGCACCGTGGGTAAAGTAGCCAAGATCCTTGGTCCCAAGGGCCTGATGCCGAACCCCAAGCTGGGCACCGTAACCCCGGACGTGGAGAAGGCCGTGAAGGCTGCCAAGGCCGGTCAGGTGGAGTTCAAGGTCGAGAAGGCCGCGATCATCCATGCAGGCGTTGGTAAAGCAAGCTTCACCGAAGATGCGATCATGCAGAACGTGCAAGCGTTCATCGAAGCCGTAAGCAAAGCCAAGCCGGCTGCCGTGAAGGGCAACTTCATCAAGAAAATTTCCATCTCGACCACCATGGGCCCGGGCATCAAGCTCGACCCGTCGGATGTGTTGGGCGTGGCAGCGTAAGGAGCGACCCCGATGGCAAAGTCCAAAGCACAAAAACAGGAATGGATCGACACCACCAGCGAACAGGTGAAGTCGGCCGAGATCCTTCTCATCGCTCACTACAAAGGCCTCAGCGTGGCTGAGATCACCGACCTGCGTAACAATATCCGCAAGGCCGGTGCCAACTTTAAGGTGACCAAGAACCTGCTGGCCAAGCGCGCAATCGCTGGCACCAGCTACGAAAAAGTATCGCACCTGTTCAAGGGTCCGACCGCTGTTGCGTACGCAACGGACCCGGTTTCGGCGGCCAAGGCGCTCAGCGAGTTCTCGAAAAAGAACGAAAAGCTGGTGCTGGTCGGTGGTGCCTTCGGCGAGATGATCCTTGATAAAGCGGCCATCCAGCAACTGGCAAGCCTGCCGTCGCTGGACGAACTGCGCGCCAAGATCATCGCGATCCTGCAAACCCCGGCCACCCGCGTGGCTGGCGTGCTGCAGGCTCCGGCTGGCCAGCTGGCTCGCGTGTTCAATGCTTACGCAACGAAAGACGCGGCATAAAAGAATACCGGTCGCCCTGGCGGGCGGCGGGTTGATGTTTCACTAAAGACTATTAACGAAAAAGGATAACTACCATGGCAAATGATCTGAACGAAATCGTTGAGAAGCTCTCGGCTCTCAGCGTGATTGAAGCCGCTGAACTCAGCAAGCTCCTCGAAGAAAAATGGGGCGTTTCGGCTGCTGCTCCCGTAGCGGTTGCCGCTGCTGGCGCTGCTCCGGCCGCTGCTGCTGCAGAAGAGAAAACCGATTTCACGGTTGTGCTCGCTGACGCAGGTGCAAACAAAATCAACGTGATTAAAGAAGTTCGCGCCATCACCGGCCTGGGCCTGAAAGAGGCGAAAGACCTCGTTGAAGGTGCTCCGAAGCCCGTGAAAGAAGGCGTAGCAAAAGACGAAGCCGAGAAGCTGAAAAAGCAACTCGAAGCTGCTGGCGCAAAAGTAGAACTCAAGTAGTTCAACGCCCGCACATGCGTAAAGGAGCCTGCCACCCCATCTTCGGGGAATCGGCAGGCTCCTTTTAGCGCATTTAGTACCATGCATCCCAAGAAGCGCGCGGATGCTTAGAAAATCAGCGCTTCACAGACGACGCATCGACACATCGACACTAAGGAATTGGTAGTTCACATGGCTCAATCGGCAACCGCGCAAACCCACTCCTTCACCTCTCGCAAACGCATCCGCAAAAGCTTCGGCACCATGAAGTCGGCCACGACCCTGCCGAACCTCATCGAAGTACAAAAGAATTCCTACGAACAGTTCCTGCAAATGTTCGTGCCCATCAAGGACCGCAAAGGCACCGGCCTGCATGGCGTGTTCAAAACCGTATTCCCCATCAAGGATTTCAGCGACACCGCAACGCTCGAGTATGTGCGTTACGAGTTCGACCGCCCGAAATACGACGTGGATGAGTGCCGCCAGCGTGGCATCAACTTCGCCGCACCGCTGCGCGTGACCCTGCGCCTGATCGTCTGGGTGGTGGATGAAGACACCGGCGCGCGTGAGATCAAGGACATCAAAGAGCAGGACGTCTACATGGGCGATATCCCGCTCATGACCGAGAACGGCACCTTCGTGATCAACGGCACCGAGCGCGTGATCGTGTCGCAGATGCACCGTTCGCCGGGCGTGTTCTTCGACCATGACCATGGCAAGACCCACTCCTCGGGCAAATACCTCTACAGCGCCCGCATCATTCCGTACCGCGGTTCGTGGCTCGATTTCGAGTTCGACGCGAAGGACATCGTGCATGTGCGCATCGACCGTCGCCGCAAACTGCCGGCGACCACGATCCTGCGCGCCATCGGCATGGATAACCAGCAGATCCTGAACACCTTCTACGCGACCCGCCACTTCAAGCTCAGCAAGAAGGGCTGGACCGCCAGCTTCGTGCCGGAATCGTGGCGTGGCCAGAAACTGGCTTTCGACCTGGTGGATGCCAAGACCGGCAAAGCCGTGGCCGAAATGGGCCAGAAGCTCACCCCGCGTGCGCTCAAGAAGCTGGCAGAAGCCGGCCTGAAAGAGATCCTCGTGCCGGATGAGTTCATCCTCGGCAGCTACGTGGCCGCTGACCTCATCAACACCAAGACCGGTGAGATCTACGCCGAGGCCGGCGATGAGCTGACCGCCGCACTGGTGAGCACCCTCACCGAAGCGGGCGTGAACGAGATCCCCGTGCTCAACATCGACCATGTGAACGTGGGCGCCTACATGCGCAACACGCTGGTGGCCGACAAGAACATGACCAAGGACGATGCGCTGATCGACATCTACCGCGTGATGCGCCCGGGCGAGCCGACCACGCCGGAAGCCGCCGAAGCGCTGTTCAAGTCGCTGTTCTTCGAGACCGAGCGTTACGACCTGTCGGAAGTGGGCCGCGTGAAAATGAACGCCCGCCTCGACCTCACCCACAAAGAAGACGTGGGCGTGCTCACCAACGAAGACATCATCGGCACCATCAAAACGCTGGTGGCCCTGAAGGATGGCATCGGCGAGATCGATGACATCGACCATCTCGGCAACCGCCGCGTGCGTTCGGTGGGCGAGCTGATGGAGAACCAGTTCCGCCTTGGCCTGCTGCGCATGGAGCGCGGCATCACCGAGCGTATGAGCTCGGTGGATATCGACACCGTGATGCCGCATGACCTCATCAACGCCAAGCCGCTGGTGGCTTCGGTGCGTGAATTCTTCGGCTCCAGCCAGCTGTCGCAGTTCATGGACCAGACCAACCCGCTGTCGGAAATCACCCACAAGCGTCGTCTGTCGGCGCTTGGGCCGGGCGGTCTGACCCGCGAGCGTGCAGGCTTCGAAGTGCGCGACGTGCACCCGACCCACTATGGTCGTATCTGCCCGATCGAAACGCCGGAAGGCCCGAACATCGGCCTGATCAACTCGATGGCGACCTACGCGCGCATCAACAAATACGGCTTCATTGAAACCCCGTACCGCAAAGTATCGGGCGGCAAGGTGACCGACGAAGTGGTGTATCTCTCGGCCATCGAAGAAGGCCGCTACACCATTGCACAGGCCAACGCGCCCGTGGATGCCGGTAAATTCTCGGAAGACCTCGTAAGCTGCCGCAAGAACGGTGACTTCGTAATGGCGACCCCCGATGCGATCGAATACATGGACGTGGCGCCCAAGCAGCTCGTTTCCGTGGCCGCAGCGCTCATCCCGTTCCTCGAGAACGATGATGCGAACCGTGCGCTCATGGGTTCGAACATGCAACGCCAGGCGGTTCCGCTGGTGCGTGCGGATGCACCGCTGGTGGGCACCGGCATGGAAGAGATCGTGGCCCGCGATTCCGGCGCTGCCATCACCGCCCGCCGCGATGGTGTGGTGGATCAGGTCGCGGCCAACCGCATCGTGATCCGTTGCGACGAAACCAACGAAGATGGCACGCCGCGCGTGGATATCTTCACCCTGCAGAAGTTCCAGCGTTCGAACCAGAACACCTGCATCAACCAGCGCCCGATCGTGAAAGTGGGCGACAAGGTGCGTGCCGGTGACGTGATCGCCGACGGTCCGTCGACCGACCTCGGTGAACTGGCGCTCGGCCAGAACGTGCTCGTCGCGTTCATGCCGTGGAACGGTTACAACTACGAGGATTCGATCCTGATCTCCGAGCGCATGGTGGCGGAAGACCGCTTCACCTCCATCCACATCGAGGAATTCGAAGTGATGGCGCGCGATACGAAGCTCGGGCCGGAAGAGATCACCCGTGACATTCCGAACGTGGGCGAAGAAGCCCTGCGCAGCCTCGATGAGATCGGCGTGGTGCATATCGGTGCGGAAGTGAAGCCGGGCGATATCCTCGTCGGTAAAGTGACCCCGAAATCGGAAAGCCCGATGACGCCGGAGGAAAAACTCCTGCGCGCGATCTTCGGTGAGAAAGCTTCCGACGTGCGTGACAGCTCGCTGCGCCTGCCCCCGGGCAACCAGGGCACCGTGGTCGGTGTGCGTATCTTCTCGCGCCGTGGCATCGAGAAGGACGAACGTGCAGTGGCCATTGAGCGTGCGGAGATCGACCGCCTGGCGAAAGACCGTGACGATGAGCGCGGCATTGCCGAGCGTTACGTCTACGATGCGCTGAAAGCCCTGCTGATCGGCAAGAACGCCGTGAAGGGCCCGAAAGGCTTCAAGACCGACGTGAAGATCACCGAAGAGATGCTGAACGAGACCGCTCGCGGTCTGTGGTGGCAGATCGCCCTGAAGGACGATAAAGCCAGCAAGCAGATCGAGGCGCTGAAGAAGCAGCTCGACGACGCGGTGGATTCGCTCAACAAGCGTTTCGAAGAGAAGATCGAGAAGGTCCAGTCGGGTGATGACCTGATGCCGGGCGTACTGAAGATGGTGAAGGTATTCGTTGCCGTGAAGCGCAAGCTTCAGCCCGGCGACAAAATGGCCGGCCGTCACGGTAACAAAGGGGTGATCTCGAACATCGTGCCGGTGGAAGACATGCCGCACACCGCGGACGGTCGTCCGGTGGATGTGGTGCTGAACCCGCTGGGTGTACCGAGCCGCATGAACGTGGGCCAGATCCTCGAGACCCACCTTGGCTGGGCGTCGGCCGGTATCGGCCGCCAGATCGGCCAGATGCTGGAAGAAGTACAGCGTGGTGCGAAAGTGGATCAGCTGAAGGAAGTACTGCTCGCCGTCTACGACGAGAAGGACAACCAGGCCGAGATCAAGAAGATGGAGAAAGAAGCCCTCATCGAGCTGGCGCAGAACACCAAAAAAGGTGTTCCGTTCGCCACCCCGGTATTCGACGGTGCGAAGGAAGCCGACATTGAAGGCTGGCTGAAGAAGGCCGGTCACGCAACGTCGGGTCAGGTCGTGCTGTTCGATGGCCGCACCGGCGATCAGTTCGACCGTCAGGTGACCGTAGGCTACATCTACATCCTGAAGCTTCACCACCTGGTGGACGATAAGATCCACGCGCGCTCGATCGGGCCGTACTCGCTTGTGACCCAGCAGCCGCTGGGTGGTAAGAGCCAGTTCGGTGGCCAGCGCTTCGGGGAGATGGAGTGCTGGGCGCTGCAAGCGTACGGCGCGGCCTACACCCTGCAGGAAATGCTGACCGTGAAGTCCGATGACGTGGCGGGTCGTTCGAAAGTGTACGAGAGCATCGTGCGCGGCGACCATAGCTTCGAGTCGGGTATCCCGGAATCGTTCCACGTGATGACGAAAGAGCTGCGTTCGCTCGGCCTTGACGTCGATCTGGTGGAAAAAGAAGCATAAGACCGCATCAAGGGCCCCGCAGCAATGCGGGGCCCATCCCTACCGCATACTGAAAAAAGACTAGTTAGAGGTTAAACCATGGCTAACGAACTGATGAATATCTTCGGCCAACTTTCGGCCACGAAGCAATTCGACGAAATCAAGATCGCGATCGCATCGCCGGAGAAGATCCGCAGCTGGAGCTTCGGTGAAGTGAAGAAGCCGGAGACGATCAACTACCGCACCTTCAAGCCGGAGCGCGACGGTCTGTTCTGCGCCCGCATCTTTGGCCCGATCAAGGATTACGAGTGCCTGTGCGGCAAATACAAGCGCATGAAGTATCGCGGCATCATCTGCGAGAAATGCGGCGTGGAAGTGACCACCAGCAAAGTGCGCCGTGAGCGCATGGGCCATATCGAGCTGGCGGCCCCCGTCGCCCATATCTGGTTCATGAAGTCGCTCCCTTCGCGCATCGCGACCATGCTGGACATCATGCTCAAGGACCTCGAGAAGGTGCTGTATTTCGAAAGCTACATCGTGGTGGATGCGGGCATGAGCCCCTTCAGCCAGATGGACCTGCTGAGCGAAGACCAATATTACGATGCGCTCGACCAGTACGGTGAAGGCACCTTCACCGCCATGATCGGTGCGGAAGCCATCAAGGAACTGCTGAAGAAGATCAACCTTGTGGAGCAGCGCGACAGCATGCGCGCCGAGCTGACCGAGGCGACCTCGGAAGCCAAGCGCAAGAAACTGGTAAAGCGCCTGAAGCTCGTGGAAGCGTTCATCGATTCGGGCAACAAGCCGGAATGGATGATCCTCGACGTGGTGCCGGTCATTCCGCCGGAGCTGCGCCCGCTCGTGCCGCTGGATGGCGGCCGCTTCGCGACCTCGGACCTGAACGACCTGTACCGCCGCGTCATCAACCGTAACAACCGCCTGAAGCGCCTGCTCGAGCTGCGTGCGCCGGACATCATCGTGCGCAACGAGAAGCGCATGCTGCAGGAATCGGTGGATGCGCTGTTCGATAACGGCCGCCGTGGCCGCGTCATCACCGGCACCAACAAGCGCCCGCTGAAGTCGCTGTCCGACATGCTGAAAGGTAAGCAGGGTCGCTTCCGCCAGAACCTTCTGGGTAAGCGCGTGGATTACTCGGGCCGCTCCGTGATCGTGGTGGGCCCCGAGCTGAAACTGCACCAGTGCGGCCTGCCGAAGAAAATGGCGCTCGAACTGTTCAAGCCGTTCATCTACGCGAAACTTGAGATCTACGGCATCGCCACCACCATCAAAGCCGCGAAGCGCATGGTGGAATCCGAGCGTCCGGAAGTGTGGGATATCCTCGCTGAGGTCGTGCGTGAGCACCCGGTTCTGCTGAACCGTGCACCCACGCTGCACCGTCTTGGCATCCAGGCGTTCGAGCCGATGCTGATCGAAGGCAAGGCCATTCAACTGCACCCGCTGGTGTGCGCCGCATTCAACGCCGACTTCGACGGTGACCAGATGGCCGTGCACGTGCCGCTGTCCATCGAATCGCAGCTGGAAGCACGCGTGCTGATGATGTCGACCAACAACATTCTCTCGCCCGCCAACGGCAAGCCGATCATCGTACCCTCGCAGGATATGGTGCTGGGCTTGTACTACCTCTCGCTCGAGACCGATAAGGGCCCCGGCGAAGGTATGGCGTTCTCCGACCTCAATGAGATCGAGATGGCGCTGGAGAACAAGGTCATCAGCTTGCACAGCAAGATCAAAGCCCGCTTCGGCATCATGGGCGAGGATCGCAAAGTGAAGCACGAAGTGATCGACACGACTGCTGGCCGCATGCTCATCGCGCAGTACCTGCCGAAGCACCCGCTGGTGTCGTACAAGGCCATCAACAAGCTGATGACCAAGAAAGACATCTCGAACGTGATCGACCTCGTCTACCGTCATTGCGGCCAGAAAGAGGCGGTGATCTTCGCGGATAAGATCATGGCGCTGGGCTTCAAACACGCAGCGAAAGCCGGTATCTCCTTCGGTAAGGACGACATGATCGTGCCGACCACGAAGGACAAGCACATCGGCGAGACCCTGAAGGAAGTGAAGCAGTTCGAGCAGCAATACTCGGATGGTCTCATCAC
>QFOX01000056.1 GCA_003241645.1 Azospirillum brasilense
GGCGTATTCCTCGGGGCTGATGCTGCGGTCGCCATCCAGATCAAGGCGGCCCGCATTCGTGCTGTTCACGCTGGTGCCGAATTTCTGGCGCAGCTGTGGGTTCTTCGCCAGCTCGTCCATCAGCGCTTTGCCGCCGCGCATGAAGGCGGTGTGCTGTTCTTCGTAGATATGGCCGTCGCGCACGCGCTCGTTAAAGTCGCTCAGCGGGCCGAACACCGCGCCGGGAATGGCGTTCGTAATGCGTTGTACGCTGGCTTCGTTGGGCGTGCTGGGCTGGTTCTCCAGCGAACGCATGAGGGGCGCCATCGCTTCAAGGAATTCGGGCGAGGGACCATCGCGACGCGGGGTTTGCGCAGGGGCGGTGGCACGTGGGGCACGGTTGAAGCCGGGGGGAAGCAGGTTCTCGGGCTGGTCGTTGCTGTCGGCCATGGCCACGCGCACCTGACGGGCCACACGTTCGGCATTGGTGGCATGGCGGCGGGCTTCGGCGGCCTGCTCGCGGTCATAATTATCGATGATATCCCCCACCGGATCAGCGCGGCCTGTTGTGCGCGTTTGCGGCTTCGGTGCCAGACTCGCGGTATCGCCCACGGCGTCGCGGTCGGCAAGCAATTGGGCGCGTTGCGCAGGGGTCATTTTGGGGGTATCGACCATGGGGAATCTCCTGTATTAGGCACAGATTCCCATAACTCTCTGAAGAAATCGTTAAGCGACGGCGTGGTTGCTGTCGTTGATCGTGTAGCCCGCCCCGCGAATGGTGGTGATGAGCGAACGGTTGGGGTCGGTATCAATCTTCTGGCGCAGCCGCGAGATATGCACGTCGATCACGTTGGTCTGCGGGTCGAAATGGTATTCCCACACATGCTCCAGCAGCATGGTGCGGGTCACGATCTGGTTCTTGTAGCGCAGCAGGAACTCCAGCAGCTTGAACTCGCGCGCCTGCAACAGGATATTTTCGCCATTGCGGCTGACCTTGCGGGCCAGCACGTCCATGGTGATGTTCCCGGCGGTCAGGATGATGTCCAGATGCGAACCGCTGGTCTGGGCACGGCGGCCCAGCACTTCCACCCGCGCGAGCAGCTCGACGAAGGCGAACGGCTTGATGAGGTAATCGTCGCCACCGGATTTGAGGCCTTCCACGCGGTCATCCACCTCGCCAAGCGCGCTGAGAATGAGCACGGGCGTGGCGTTCTCAGCCGCACGCAGGTTCTTCAGCAGGCGAATGCCGTCCAGCTCGGGCAGCATGCGATCCAGAATGATCACGTCATACTTGCCGGTGGTGGCCAGCTGTTGGCCATGGGCACCATCCAGCGCGCTGTCCACGGTGTGGCCATGCTCGCGCAGGCCGTGGCAAATGTAGCGGTTCACCTCGGGGTCGTCCTCGACCACGAGGATATGCATGGGGGCGTGCGTGGGGGTGGGGGCTGCTGTCATGCCCCTAGAGAACCATACTTGGGGGCGCACTGCATCTTACAATTACGTTAGCCGCTGCGCTTGCCCCCCATGGCTTCACAAAACCTTCACAAACAACGGGCCGGGTTTGGGCTATCAGGGGGCCCCGAAACAGAGCATCACTGTAGAAACATGCATGAAAAATAATCGAAAAATCAGTGCCGACCGTCATATGGATGTAACAATCCTGTGCCAAGGTGTAAGTCTGAAAGGACCGAACCTGCATGGCTGATACGCAGCATCTTCTGGCTGAAGAGCCCGCCCGCCGCGACGAAAAACACGCGGCCGATGCGCTATCGCGTGAGCCGGTGAAGAACCCGGAGGCACTGGCCGAGGCCAATGCCATCGTCGACAAGGCCGAGCAGGACAGCAAAAAACCGGAGGGGCTCATTGGGCGCGAGATCTCGCGATTCCGTAACGAGCTCAGTGGCTGGCGCCGCGCAACCATTAATGCGATGCCAAGCTTCTTGGTCAATTACTCATCGAATATTCTGGGGGCCTCGCACATTGTCACCGAAGTGGCGATGTTCAAGGCGTCGAACGCTAAAGACAGTAATTTTAAACTGGTCCAGGATCGCGGTAATCCGCTCAGCTACATCACAGATCCGCTCAAGCAGACATGGAAAGGTACCCACAGCGGCGCAAAATTTAAAACACCCGTTCGCGAAGTGTTTTCTGCTGATCCTAACAAAACATTTGTTGGGAATGCCTATGACTACCTTACCAATACGAAGCGTGCCGATGCGCGGGAATATGCTCGTGCAGAGAAGACTCTTGAAGATATCGCCGATAACAAAAAGCCTAAAAGTGCATTAGCTGCAGAGGCTATTCACGCGAACCGTTGGCAGACCCGGTCTACCTTGGCTGGTATCGTCGTGTGGACGTTAAGTACCTTCATTCCCGACAAAAAAGAAGATCCCGCCGAAGTGGATCGCATGGCGGAGCTGCAGCAACGCAGCCCTGTGGGTTATTTGGCAGAGCGTTTGCGTCAAGCCGTGTGGGTGCCCGAATGGCCCCAACATAAACGCCAGATGATCGGTTTGGGCGTCATGGCCTCCGGCCTTTGCTCATTCATGGGCGCATGGCGTGTACGCAAACAGGTGTTTCCTGGTGTGTATTCTTACATGCGCGACAATAGCTACCTGATGACGTCACTGTTCACCTTCGGTAGCGCCACGGCTTTGACCTTCTCGTTGGATGATGAACGCGGATTCTCGCGTTTCGGTATGGGCATGATGGGGCGCCTGCTGTTCCTGCCGAAGAGTATCTCCAATCGCTACGCCAACAATGATCCCGGTAAGAACTGGTATGCAGGGGCAACGGCCAGCTTCCAGCTTGAGAATATGGCGCAGAGCCTGATCGGCGGGGCGGAGAAGAACCCCGATGGTACGATCATCGACCATGCATCGATCCGTCAGGAAGCCAAGCTAAAAGCCAAAGTGAAAAGTGCTGCGCGAACGCTGGGCGAGCCCATCACG
The DNA here is from genome assembly GCA_003241645.1 of Azospirillum brasilense. Classification (GTDB taxonomy): domain Bacteria; phylum Pseudomonadota; class Alphaproteobacteria; order Rickettsiales; family UBA3002; genus QFOX01. The sequence continues at coordinate 2,931 of QFOX01000056.1, forward strand.
GAAGAAGAGCTGAACCAGCGCGTAGAAAAACTGAAGCATGCCAAGCCCAGCACGCTGGTGAGTGGCGTGGCCGAGCGCGAAATGGCCATGCCGGAGCGCGTAGCCGCGCAGGAACAGCAGATGGCTGCCGTCTAGCGGCGCATTCCAACCATGAAAAAAGGGCGGTGGAAAATCCACCGCCCTTTTTTATACGCAGCGTAAATTTCACAAAGTTTCAATTTTTCTTAATCCTGTCATTCTCCTGTAACAGAATGCTGATACCTCGACAGCTTAACGCTGGAGGCGCAGATGACCCTTGATGTTCGACCAGAGAATGCATTCTCAACCGAATTAGGTAGCCGTAAATTTAAATATACAGATGAGGATATTTATTGGCCCAGCAAATGGCTAGGTAGATCAAGCGCTACAAATGGTCATCATAGAATACTTGGTCAGCTTAAAACGCAGTCAGGTGGTTTTTTTGCCTTAGACACTACTTTCATAAGTTCCAATGCTATTGAAGCTGCTACATTTATTACAGAATCAAAGTTGTGCTCTAAAGCTGGCGAGTACAAATGGGCGCGTATGTTGTCTGAATTGTATAAGTTAAAAGAGATTTCTTATACAGAAGATGAGGCGTGGGATTGTCGAGAAAGCGGCGACGGCGGCTGGGGTGAGGTTTATAAAAAGGCAAAGAACACAATATTTAATCAAGAAGAAGCAAAATATTGGGAACGTGTCGCCGATCATCTGGAAGGTAAAACGACACCGCATGAACGTGAAAAGTTCTTAACGGAGTTTCTCTACAGTCAGGATGGCACACCGGAAGGGCTTTACAACATCGGCTATGCACTCTTCCACAATGAACATATCGGCAATAAACCCCGTGGATTGGATTACCTTAAACATGCGGCCAACCTAGGCAATGCCAATGCCGCACGCGAACTTGGTGAAATTTACCACGACAGGTTCGATTCCAGCCACCACGAGCATGACCTGCAGATTGCCCATTTCTGGTACAAGGCCGCGGCCGATCTGGGGCACCCCAATGGCAAGGCACGCCAAGCATTTCTAGAAACTGCCCACCCCGTACCCATTCAAAAACTGATCGACGAAAAGCAAGTGCGTAACCCGTCAGCCGGACATGTCCGGCAATATCCCGCCTCGGCTTGGTATGTGGATGTGCCGATTACGGATGTTACCAATATCCTGCGCGATACTTCGCGCGGTGGCATGGTGAAGCGGTTAGAGCATGCCGTTTCTTCTATTGATCAACATGTCGCAGAGTTTGAGAATACCATTGCCGTGATTCAGGCGCGCGCGGAAGAGCTCGTGCAGCGTCAGGCATTGTTGGATAGGGGCGTTGAGAGCGAGAAAGCTCGTGAGATCGACGCGATTCGCCACAATGAAGCGCTTTCGGAAAAACAGCGTAGCAGTGAACGGGCAATGGCCAATTCCCAGAATCGCTGGGTTAAGGAAACGACCAAGAACATGGGTGCCACACTTGTCCTTTCCTATTTTTCTGGTGGGGGACACATGATCCTATCCAATAGCGCGCGCGCGATGGGGTATCATGGCGTGATGAGCAACGAGGTGGATTACCACCAGTCTATTATTGATGAATTGGAAGCACGCAAGATCGACACACGCCGGTTCCCGGATGAAATTCGTGCGCTGACAGAAGAAGTTCAGCGGGTGATTGATTCTGGCCCTATACAGAACATGCTGAAAGATCAAACGCGTGCACGCGCTTTGGTGGAAGGATATTTACGTCAGCGTGTTCTTAAAGCCGGACTCGATAGCAGTCGGGCTCTGCAAAGTTATGCTCAGCAAGCAGGGCTGGAGTCCGTGGATGTAGTTCTGGAAGCGTTCCAATACGATAATCCCGATCTTCATGTATCGCTAAAGAATTTATGTGAAGGCCATGCGAACTCTCGTGATATGGCGATTCTGCTGGCGGATGTGAATGCATTACAAGGCAATGATCTGCAGCCCCATGAACAGGCAGTAAAACGCTTTGTCGAGCGCGTTGTTAAAGGCAATATTGCCCATTACATGACGCGTGCTTCGCAAATTGATGTCATTCAGGATCTGGAGCTTATTCATTTTGACACTATGACGGTCAATCATCGGGCGACAAATGTGCAGCTTATTGCAGCTACACAAGAGCCGTCAGTCGAGGTGATGGGGCAGCGTCAGGTCGATGCGGCAACACATCTGGCCCTGACTAGTATGTTCTCAAAGCAGTTCGGCGTTACCCACATTGGACAATATGATGTGGGGCGGATGTTCAGCTTCTATCTGCATCGTCATGGTAAAGATGAATTAATTGCCGCAGAACTGCATGATGGCACTGTGTCAGACACCCTTGCGCCGAAGAGGGTATCTGCTCGTACAAATAAGCAAATACGTGGCTTTATTGAACGAGCCAAGGAATCTGCTATTCGCGGGCGCGAGGATTTACCGGATATTGGTGATTTGTTCCTTCGCACATGCGCTTATGAGTACTATTTGCCTCAAGCGGTAATTACCTCTGGCCGAGGTAATCGATTCAAAGAAAACCCGGAAGCTCCGGTGGCTTATCCGATGGTCAACGATGTGATTCATGATTTTGTTCGGCGAATGAGCTTAACGGATATGGCGCATTATCGTGAGCAGGTTGGAGAAGAGCTTGATGCAGTGATTGCGCAGACATTCATCGATTTCTTCCAAGAAATAGGAAAAGTGCACCAAGAAACCATGCGAGATGATCGAGAGTATCTACAGGATGCATTTACTCATCAGAATTATGGGCCACGCTTTACGATGCAACAGGATAAAATTACGCATGCTGTAAAACAGGAATTCCCTCTTTTCTTAGAGATCTACGAGCGTAATTTAACAAAGAGTCTTGAAATCCTGCCGGACGAAGATGCAAAGCTATTGATGGATCAATTGAATGCGCTGCAATCTTCTGCACAATATGTGCTTAACCCATCTTTACAGGAGCAAGGCAGCTATCAGGCCCGGGAAGCTGCACGCCAACAGGACCACCGTGGTAAGAATATGACAGAAAGATGGGCTTTTCGGGCATAAAAAAAGGGCGGTGGAAAATCCACCGCCCTTTCTTTTTTCCGCGTTAAGCGAAGCGACTAGCGCTGCGCTTTGAACTCGATCTCTACGCGGCGCTCTTTGGCCATGCAGGCGATCTTCTCGTCACGCTTCTTCATGCTCTCGCAGCCTTCAGCCGGGCTCGATTTGCCGAGGCCTTTCACTTCAGCCACGGTCGAGCTGAGGCGCGACTTGCCATCCAGGTACGTCTTCACGGCACCGGCGCGCTTGTTCGCCAGCACTTCGTTGTAGCTGCTGGTACCGAACTGGTCGGTGAAGCCGTGGATGCGCACGTCAGCAATGGCGGCCGAGCTGTTGATCACTTCGCTCAGCTGGTCCAGCTTCATTTGTGCTTCGGTGGTCAGCACGGCGCTGTCGAAGTCGAAGTAGATGGTACGCTGCTCAAGCGCGATCTCGGGGATCGGCGCGGGGGCGGGGGCGGCTACCGGCACGGGCGCGGCAACGGCGGTGGCCGGAGCGCACGGGTCGGAAGCGTCCTGCCATTTGGTGCGCACGCATGCGCCTTTGGAATCGTACACGGGCTGGTTGCGCTTGTCCCACGCTGCATCTTCAGCGGAACCGGCGAATACCGGGGTGGAAACGAGAACGGCCAGCAGGCTTGCGGTGCCGAGGAGGTTTTTGATACGCATGGTTTATTCTCCGATAAGTTAATTCGAATGAGGGTGGTTGGCAGTGCCAATCCGGCGCACCCTACAGAAGGGCGCATGGGTGTGGCAAGCCCGAATGGGCCACCCATGCACAGTTCCATATGCCTTCTTTATTCGCGAGCTTAATCAAGCGCTTTGGCGCGGTGTTTGCCAATGTTGCGCTCGATGCACTCGATCATGGTGCCGGCAATATCCAGCCCGGTGGTGGATTCGATGCCCTCCAACCCGGGGGAGGAATTGATCTCCAGCACCTTTGGGCCCGAGGCGGAGCGGATGATGTCCACCCCGGCGACCTTGAGGCCCATGATCTTGGCGGCCTGAATGGCGATCTTGCGCTCTTCGCTGGTGATCTTGATCTCGGTGGCGCTGCCGCCGCGATGGATGTTCGCGCGGAAATCGCCCGCCGGGGCAATGCGCTGCATGGAGGCCACCACCTTATCGTCGATCACGAAGCAACGAATGTCGCGCCCCTCGGCCTCGCGCACGAATTCCTGCACGAGAATGTCGGCCTTCACGGATTTGAACGCATTGATGAGCGACTCGGCGGCGTTGTCGGTTTCGGCCAGCACCACGCCCACGCCCTGCGTGCCCGAGAGCAGCTTGACCACCAGCGGCGCACCGCCCACCATTTTGATGAGTTCATGCGTTTCCATGGGCGAATGCGCGAAGCTGGTCACCGGCATGGGAATGCTTTTCTGCGCCAGCATTTGCAGCGAGCGCAGCTTGTCGCGCGAGCGGGCAATGCCCATGGAGCCGTTGAGGCAGAGCGCGCCGGCGATCTCGAACTGGCGCAGCACGGCGCAGCCATAGAAGGTCATAGCCGGACGGATGCGGGGGATGACCGCATCGAACGGGGCGAGCACTTCGCCGCCGCGGTAATGGATCTCCGGCTCGTCGGCCGAGATGTTCATGTAGCAATGCGCAATGTTGATGAAGCGCACATCGTGCCCGCGCTCGCGGCCCGCTTCCATGATGCGCTTGTTGGAATACAGTTCGCGCTCGGAAGCGAGCACGGCGATCTTCAGGCCGCCGGATTCGCGCTTGCCTTCCTCGCGGTAGAACGCGCGGGCTTCAATGTCGGAATGCATGCCCTGGATGAAGGATTTCTCAGGATCGATCAGCATGCGGCCCTGCATGGCCTCGCGGCCCAGCAGCATGCGGTAGCCCATGGAATCGCGGTTGGTCAGGGTTAGCTGGATGGTCTGGGTGGCACCGCCGATGCGCACCACGGTCTCGATCACCGGGCGGCGCTCGGTGTGGCCCGAGCTGGATTTCACGTCGCGTTCATCCACCAGCTTGGCGCGGCAATGCACGGTGATGTTGCGGGTCTTCTGGATGGGATGCACATCGAACCGCACCCATTTTTCGCCCCGCGCCGAATAGATATGGATGTTCTCGGCATGCAGCGCACTGGTGCGCGCCCCGGAATCGATCTTTGCCTTGAGGGCAGGAATATGCAGCGCGGGCAGGGCGCACCATTCTTCCTTGCCGATAATGAGTTTCTGGGTAATCAGCATCGTTTGGATTCCTTACGCGGCCTACGGTGTCGTTCTGGCGCGGCCTGCATGCTCATGTACTGCGTGTACACTGCGCTGCAGGCCGCTTGAACTCCTAGTATTCCGCACAAAGGAATCCAAACGCCAGTTGCCGTATCCCTCTCATAAGAATCAAAACAGGCACGTTTATGTTTTCCGCACAAAGGAATCCAATCGCCGCCTGCCATCCTGTAAGGTGGGATGCCGGGAATCGAGCGCTATCTGAGCGCCGAACAAAAAGCAATGGGGCTTTTTACGGATGCTGTACCGGGCGGATCTCGCCGGTGAAGGCAAAGCGGGGGCGGAGGGTGCCATCCACCACGAGGCTACCTTCGAACAGCGCCCGCGGCCGCACCCAATACTGCCCATTCGGATTATCGTAGAGGCATTCGTAATGCACCAGCTCTTCCAGCGTTTCGCTATGCACGGCAAGACCGAACACTCGGTAATCCTTGCCTTTGTAATGGCGGTAGATGCCGCCGGGGATGATGGGTTGCTTTTCCATGGCATGGACGTAGCAGAACCCGCGCAAAAGAAAAGGGCGGCATGTTGCCATGCCGCCCGGTGTTGAATGGCCAGCGCCCTTAGTTGTAGAGGGCGGGGTCGGCCGTGATCGAAACCTGGAAATCGCTGATGCTCAGGCTGTTCTTGTTGATGCCTACCAGCGTGATCGAGGCGTTCGGGCTGAAGTTGATGACCGTGTTGCTGCCTTGCTGGGTCATCAGCGCTTTCAGGTCGTTCCACGAATCGATGAAGCTGAACATGCCTTCCAGATGCACTTTGTCCATGCCGATGGTGAAGTCGGTCACCACGTCGTGCCCAAAGTATTGCGCGCCAGCGCTGGTGGAGTTGGCTTCGTTGGTGAAGTAGAACACATCCGCGCCTGCGCCACCGGTGTATTGGTCGTTGCCGGTGCCGCCACGCATGATGTCGTTGCCGTCGCCGCCATCGATCACGTCGTTACCAGCGCCGCCATAGATGGTGTCCTGACCGGCATCGCCGTAGATCAGGTCGTCGCCATCGTTACCGCGCAAGCAATCCTGGTCGTTGTTGCCGTGGATGGTATCGTTACCTTCGTTACCATAGATGAAGTCGTCGCCGTTATCGCCGTTGAGCACGTCCTCACCAAGGTCACCGTAAATGGTGTCGGAGCCGTTGCCGCCGTTGACGGTGTCGTTCGCGTCGAGCTGGTTGTCGCCGTCGTTGGTGTCGCTGAGGTTGGCCTGACCGCCCACGATCGCGTCGTTACCGTCGCCACCGTTGATCACGTCGCTACCGCCGCCGCCGGAGATGTAGTCATCGCCTTCGTCGCCGTTAACGGTATCGTTGCCTTCGTCGCCGAACAGGATGTCATTGTCGAGGCCGCCGGAGATGAAGTCGTTGCCCTCATCGCCATGGATTTTGTCGATGCCGGCTTCACCGTAGAGGAAGTCATTCCCATTGATCTCTTCGCCATCCGGCGCGTAGTGGTTGCCGCCGAAGATATCATCGTCGCCGTTGCCACCATAGATGGTGTCGCTGCCATCATCGCCGTAGAGCAGGTCGTTGCCGTTCTGGCCGAAGACCGAATCGTTGCCTGCGCCACCATAGATGCTGTCGTTCTCATCGTCGGTGCCGAGGTTGGTCGAGGAGTGGCCGTACAGAATGTCGTTGTCCTGCTCGCCCTTGATGTAGTCGTTGCCGCCTTCACCGTTGATGGTGTCGTTGCCGGTCCAGCCGTAGATGGTATCGGCGTTGCCGCCGGCGAACACGAGATCGTTGTCCTGATCCGCGTAGATCGTATCCTGGCCTGCGCCTGCACGGATGGTGTCATTGCCCATCCAGCCGATGAGGATGTTGTAGCCATCGCCACCGATGATGAGGTCGTCGCCTTCACCACCGTTCAATACGCTGGAATCGATGCCGCCATAGATGGTGTCGTTGCCGTCCTGCGCTTCGATCACGTCGAAGCCGGTGCCACCGAACAGAAGGTCATTGCCGGTACCACCATAGATAAGGTCGTTCTGTGCGCCACCGTAGATGATGTCGTTACCGGCGTCGCCACCGAGGATGTTGTTGCCGCTACCACCTTCGATGTAGTCGTTGCCATCGGAGCCGTAGATGGAGTCATTGCCATCCGCGCCGTAGAGGTAATCGTCGCCGTTATCGCCCACGAGGAAATCGTTGCCGGCTTCGCCGTAGATGGTGTCGCTATCGTCCCAGCCATAGACGATGTCATCGCCGGTGCCGCCATAGATCGTGTCGTTGCCGGTCCAGCCATAAAGGAAGTCGTTGTCGGCGCCACCGAAGATCAGGTCGTTGCCCGCATCACCGGAGATAAGGTCGGAGCCTGCATCGCCCTGGATGTAGTCATTGCCGACCCAGCCATAGATGAAGTCGTTGCCTGCACCGCCATAGACGAGGTCGTCGCCCGCATCGCCGGTGAGGTAGTCGGCGCCATTGCCGCCGATGATGGTGTCGTTGCCCAGCCAGCCATACACGGTGGAGGCGTCGTTACCGGTCACGATGTAGTCGTCGCCGCCGTTGCCGCCCAGCAGGTCGTTGCCGCCGTTGCCGTAGATCACGTCGGGAATGTTATCGTCCGGGTTGTTGCCGTTATTGTTACCGTAGATGGTGTCGTTGCCGGCCGTGCCGTTGTAGAGCGTTGCGCCTTGGCCGTTCGCGCCAGTGTAGGGCGCCGGCGGAATGGGGATCATGCTCGACGGGGTGGGGATGTAGTGCATCTCGCGGCCATCCACCACGGTGCCGTTGGCGTAGTTCGCATACCAGTTCCAGAGCATGTTGCGTGCTTCTGCGTCGGTGACCGTGTTGGTATTGCCGGCGTAGGTAATGATAGCCATGTGCGTGTCCTTTGTGTTGCGCGCGCGAATTCGCTAAAAATTTAGTTAATATTTGTTAATTACACGAGAAGCGCCCCAACTTCAACCCGGAATATATGAAGCTTTTATTACGGGTCTAGGTTATTAGAAATGCTTGTTTTTTCCATGGTACTAACGAGGCATGAAAATAGCGTTAATAATCGGTGCTTTCGTTGTGCATGATCGATTGCATGCAATACAACTGGCGCCGTATAATTTTTCGATTAGACTGTCTTCATAACGTGGAGCATATGCGTGGCGCGTCGCCGGAACTCGGGCATTAGCCTAACGGGCATCCTTCTTGTCGGTGGGATTCTTTATTTTACTGGGGCTGGGAAATGGCTCTGGAACCAGACCAAAGAGCTCGATACGGCCTGCTACGGGGCGTTGCAGGAAATGGGTGTCAGCATGGGCACGCCGGTATGTGACGGCCTGAGCCGCCTGCTGGCGAAAATGGAGGGCGGCGCTTCTGGCGTGGGCACCAGCCTGCGTGGCGCGGTGGATAAAGGGAAAATGCGCGCCTCGGCCGACCTGCAGCAATTCGCCAATGGCGTGTTCACGCGCATGGGCGGTAACGCCACCCAGCTTGCGGGGCTTACCAGCAGCGCGAACCGTTTGCGCGATATGATGAACCAGCAGCCCATCGTGTTGCCGGCGGCGACCGATGCCCAACAACGCATGCAAATGGCGCTGGACCAGTACGTGATCGGCCAGCACTACCTGCAGGGAAGCTCGGTGAACAATGCTTTACCGTGGTTCAGTCGCAGCGCGCAACAGCCCGGTGGCTATGGCATTCTTTCGCAGTTGGCGCTTGGGGATATGTACCGCAGCGGTAGCTACGGCGTGCCGAAAGATAGCCGTTCCGCACAGTATTACTACCAGCAGGCCCAGCAATCGCTGACGAGCTTGCAGCAGACCCCGGCACCGGAGGCCCAGCAGCTGCTGAAAAGCCTGCCTGCCGACCCGGCGACCCTGAACCGCCAGCTGGACGAAACCGTGCGTCGCCTGCGCTAGGTGCCATCCGTTGCAGCAACAAAAAAAGGGCGGCAGAATTCTGCCGC
>QFOX01000057.1 GCA_003241645.1 Azospirillum brasilense
AGGATGGGCTGGCCGACGTGGCCAAGGAATATGGCGGGTTCGACCACAACGCACAGACCATCCGCATCCTGACGCAGCTGGAGAACCGCTACGCCGATTTCGACGGGCTGAACCTGACATGGGAAACGCTGGAAGGCATTGCTAAGCATAACGGCCCGCTGCTGGGCGCGGGCAAGAAGCCGCTGCCGCGCGCGCTCAAATACTATGCGCAGCAGCATGATCTGGAATTGCACAGCCACGCCAGCGCCGAGGCACAGGTCGCCGCCATTGCCGACGATATCGCCTACAACAACCACGATCTGGATGACGGGTTGCGGGCAGGGTTCTTCACGCTCGATGACCTGCTTATCCTGCCGCTGTTGGGCGACCTCATCAAGGAAGTGATCTCGCAGCACCCCATGCTGTCGCCGCAGCGGCAGAGCCACGAGATCATCCGCCGCATGATCTACGTGATGATGAAGGACGTGCTGGACCACACCCGCGCGCGCATCACCCAATTCCGCATCGCAAGCCCCGACCATGTGCGCCAGCTGGGCGAAACGCTGGTCACCTTCTCGCCGGAGATGGAAGTGGTCAACCGCTCGGTAAAAAGCTTCCTGTTCAAGCACATGTACCGTCATTACAAGGTCAACCGCATGGCCAGCAAGGCGCGCCGCGTGGTGAGCGACCTGTTCACCTTCTTCATCAACGAGCCGAATTGCCTGCCCAGCGTGTGGTACGCGCAGACGGACGGGCCCCACAGCCAGCGCACGGCCGAGGTCATTACCGATTTTATCGCTGGCATGACCGACCGCTTTGCCCTAGAGGAACACGCGCGGATTTTTGACCCCGCGACACGAACATAATAGCATGTCATCCCCGCGAAGGCGGGGATCTAGGGCTGCTGGCGCTGCAGGGGCGTTGGCGTTGAGGCCTTAGATTCCTGCCTACGCAGGAATGACAATGAGGGATGTGCATGAACTTATTTCAAACGTATCGCGAGCATATCCTCGCGGCCGTGGAGGCAGTCGCCCCCGGTTACAAAACGGACGCCATCACGCTGGAGCCGCCGCGCGATGCGACGCATGGCGACCTGAGCACGAACGCGGCCATGGTACTGGCTGGGCAGGCGAAGCAAAAGCCGCGTGAGCTGGCCGACAAGCTGGCCGAGCAATTGCGCGCCATGCCGAACGTGGAAAAGGTGGACGTGGCCGGTCCGGGCTTCATCAACATCACGCTGTCAGCCGCAGCGTGGCAGGCGGTGGTGCCCGCCATCCTGAGTGATGGGCTGAGCTACGGCAATTCCACCATCGGTGCCGGGCAGAAGATCAACGTGGAATATGTTTCTGCGAACCCCACGGGGCCGCTGCATATCGGCCATGCGCGCGGCGCGGTCTATGGCGATGCGATCGCGGGCCTGCTGCTGAAAGCCGGGTTCGACGTGACCAAGGAATATTACATCAACGATGCGGGCGGACAGGTGGAAGTGTTGGCGCGCTCGGCGCTGCTGCGTTACCGCGAAGCGTGCGGCGAAGCCATCGGCGAAATTCCGGCGGGGCTTTACCCCGGTGAATACCTCAAAGGCGTGGGGAGCGCCTTGTTCGAGAAATACGACGCCGCGCTGCTTTCTATGCCCGAGGCCGAACAGCTCACCATCGCCAAGGAAACCGCCATCAGCGCCATGATGGCGCTCATCAAGCATGATTTGGCCGATCTCGGCATCCACCACGATGTGTTCACCTCCGAAGCCAAGCTACATGAAAGCAGGAAGGTGGATGCGGCCATCGAGAAGCTTTCCAAGGCGGGTCATGTGTATCGCGGCGTGCTGGAGCCGCCAAAGGGCGAAAAGCCGCCCGAGGACTGGGAGCCGCAGGAGCAGCTTCTGTTCCGCGCCACCGAATTCGGCGACGATTCCGACCGCACGCTGGAGAAGGCCGACGGCGCGCGCACCTATTTTGCGGGCGATCTTGGCCTCACGCTCGACAAGATCGAGCGCGGCTTCACCACGCTCATCTACATGTTCGGTGCCGACCATGGCGGCTACGTCAAGCGCATGGAAGCGATGACCGCCGCGCTGTCGGACCGCACTGCAGGCGTGGACATTAAGCTGTGCCAGCTGGTGCATCTGTTCAAGAATGGTGAGCCCGTGCGCATGAGCAAACGCGCCGGTAACTTCGTGACCGTGCGTGACGTGCTGGACGAGGTGGGGCGCGACATCTTGCGCTTCGTGATGCTGATGCGCAAAACCAACCAGGACATGGAATTCGACCTCGACAAAGTGAAAGAACAGTCGAAGGACAACCCGGTTTTCTACGTGCATTACGCGCACGCCCGCGCCAAATCAGTGCTGCGCATGGCGCGCGAGCAAATGCCGGATGCGTTCGAGGCATCGACCAAGCCGGACGCTGCCATGTTGGCGCTGCTGACGCACCCGGCCGAGCTGGCGCTCATTAAGCTGCTGGCGGCCTATCCGCGCCTCATCGAACAGGCGGCGGTGGCGCACGAGCCGCACCGCATCCTCTACTTCCTGCAGGAGGTGGCGGCCAGCTTCCACGGCCTGTGGAACGTGGGCAGCAAGGATGCCGAGATCCGCATGATCCAGCCCGAGCAGCCACAACTGACGGCTGCACGATTAGCCCTTGCACGCGCAATGGCGGTGGTGCTAGCGTCTGGCCTCACGACCTGCGGTGTCGAGCCGGTCGAAGAATTGCGATAAAAAAAGAAGCCACGCCCAAGAAGGAAGCGACCCATGCGCCCGGATCTCGATGAATACGAAGAACTGAACAGTGAAACCGCCGCGCCGCGTGGCAAGGCCATGTCGTGGCTGGTGCTGAGCGTGGCCGTGGTGGGCTTCGGCGCGCTCGCGTACTACGCGTACCAGTCGGGTTCCAAAACTGTGGGCGACGGGCAGATGCTCGTGGTCGAGGCGGAAGAGGGCCCCATCAAGGAAGCGCCGGTGGAAGCAGGCGGCGAAGAATTCCCGCACAAAGACAAAACCATCTACGATGCGCTCTCGCCCTACCGCACCGACGAGCAGAAGGTCGAAACCCTGCTGCCCACGCCGGAAGAGCCGGTGATCCCCGAGCCTGCCGTGGGTGAGGCAAAAACCGAAGAGAAGGCCGCGCAGGCCACCACCTTCGTGAATAAGGGCGTGGAAGAGAAAGAGGCCGCCGAGGAAGCCGCCGAAGGTGAGCGCAGCTCGCCGCCGCCGGTGGCCGCACCCGTGGAGCCGGAAGTGAAGAAGGCCGAGCCCGTGGCCGCTCCGGTGAAAGCGCCGGTCGTGGTTGCCGCGCCCGTGGCTGCCCCCGCACCGCTCGAAAAAGTGGAAGTGAAGGACGCCACCGTAAAAACGCAGGCAACGCCCGTTGCCAAGGTTGAGCCGAAGCCCACGCCCGCCCCCGCGAAAGTGGAGCCGAAGCCTGTTGCAGCGCCTGCCGCCACCGGTGGTGACTACAAGGTGCAGCTGGCGGCGCTGAAGTCGGAATCCGACGCACGCCAGACCTGGAGCAAGATCACCGCCAAGCATGGCGATGTAGTGAAGGGCAGCCCCATCATCGTGAAGGCGGATGTAAAGGGCGTGACCTATTACCGCTTGCGTGCTTCGGGCTTCGCCTCGGCGGATGCGGCCAAGCGCGCCTGCGCCACGCTGAGCAGCCGTGGTCAGGCCTGCATGAGTGTGGGGAAATAATATGAATGCTCCCGGCTTGGTCTGCTGACCGCGCCATGGAGCGCCGCTTCGCGGGCGTCGTGCTTCGCACGCATCTTTAAGCATGCCATTGGCATGACGCTCGCTCGGTCTACTGACCTCGCATGGAGTAATCGTATGGTTAAATCGTTCATTGGGGGTGTCAGCGGCACCGTATTGACGGACGAGGAACGCGCGTTCCTTAGTGCCGAACAGCCTTACGGGGTAATCCTGTTCGCCCGCAACGTGGCCGACCCAGCACAGGTGAAAGCGCTGTGCGCCGACATTAAAAAGCACCTTAACCACCCGTTCGCTTCCATCCTCGTGGATCAGGAGGGCGGGCGCGTGGCGCGCCTGAAGCCGCCGCATTGGCGGGCCTATCCACCCGCGCTGGACCTTGCGGGCAAAACGCAGGCCGAGCGTGCCATCTACCTGAACGCCCGCTTGCTTGCGGATGAGCTTCGTGAAGCAGGCATCACCACCGATTGCGCCCCCGTGGCCGACGTGCTGGCGCCGGAATGCCACGCCATTATCGGCAACCGTGCCTTTGGTGACACGGGCGAACAGGTGGCCAAGCTGGCCCGCGCACAGGCCGATGGCTTGCGCGATGGCGGCATCCTGCCGGTGCTGAAACACATCCCCGGCCATGGCCGCGCCACGCAGGACAGCCACGAGCATTTGCCGGTGGTCTCCGCGAGCCTTGATGAACTCTGGGCGAGTGATTTCGTGCCCTTCAAAGCGCTGGCCGACCTGCCGCTGGCCATGACCGCGCACATCACCTACAGCGCCATCGACCCCGAGCGCTGCGCCACGCTGTCGCCCACGGTGGTGCAGTTCATGCGCCGTGAACTGGGCTTCGACGGGCTGCTGATGACCGATGATCTCTCCATGCGTGCGCTTAAAGGCAGCTTCGCCGAGAAGACCGAGGCATCGCTTGCCGCGGGCTGTGATCTGGTGCTGCACGGCAACGGCGCATTGATTGGCGAGCCGGTGCGCAACCTGATGGCCGAAATGCGCGAAGTGGCCGCCGCCAGTGTGCCGCTGGCGGGCGACGCGTTGCGCCGCGCCGAGGCCGCCGCGAACTGGCTGCCCGCCACGCCGAAGCCGGAGGCGAACCTGCTAGCCGAATGGAAGAGCCTCGTTGCATAAATTTTTGAAGGGGCTCTCGTCCCCTTCGGTCGCTAACGCTCCCTTACCCCTCCCGCTAGCGCGGCTCGCGCAGCTTCGGCGCTACGCATGAAAGCGCATGACACTGCGCAAAACCCGTGCTAAATCCAGCGCAACCTAGGAGTTTTTATGCTTAGCATGAGCCATATCATCCTCGTTCTCGTTGTTGTCCTCATCCTGTTCGGCGCGGGCAAGCTGCCGAAAGTGATGGGCGATCTGGGCCGTGGCATGCGCAACCTGCGCGAAGAGCTGAACAAAGACGAATCGTCGAGCACCGACGAGAAAAAGTAAGCCGTCATGCTGAATGTCGGCCTGTCGGAACTTCTGCTGGTCGTGGTCGCGGCATTGCTCATCCTGCGCCCGAAGGATTATCCCGTCATCATCCGTGCGCTGGCGAAGGCCATGCGCGAGTTCCGCCAGTTCATGGACGGCATGCGCGGACAGGTGGACGGCGCGCTGCGCGACGCGGGCCTGCATGACCTGAAAGGCCAGGTCACCGGCACCATTACCGACCTGAACGGCAAATCCCAGCCGACCTACGACATCAGCGACCTGACGGCGACCAAGCCGCAGCCGCCACGCCCCACGGACGATGCATGAGCGAGCCCACCGCACAGGCCGGTCCTTCGGCCCCATTCATCAGCCATGTGATGGAGCTGAAAACGCGCCTCATTCGCGCGGTGCTGGTGTGGCTGGTGGCCACGGTGGTGTGCTACCTCTATGCCGAGGATATCTACCGCTTCCTCATCGCGCCGCTGGCCGAGGCGTTCGGCCCGGAAAGCGGCCGCCGGCTCATCGCGACCAGCCTGACCGAAACCTTCGTTACCTACCTGAAGATCGCGGCGTATGGTGGGTTCTTCGTGGGCTTCCCGGTCATTGCGGCGCAGGTCTACCTGTTCGTGGCGCCGGGGCTGTATAAGCACGAGCGGGGCATTCTCGCGCCCTATCTGGTGGTGGCGCCGCTATTGTTCCTCGCGGGGGCTGCGTTCGTGTATTTCCTGGTCATGCCCAAGGCGTGGCAGTTCTTCATTTCCTTCGAGATCCCGGCGGGCGAGGGCGCATTGCCGCTGGTGGTCGAAGCGAAAGTGAGCGAATACCTCGCGCTGGTGCTGCAACTGGTGCTGGCCTTCGGCCTCAGCTTCCAGCTGCCGGTGCTGCTGACGCTGCTGGTGCGCGTGGGGCTGCTTTCCACGCGTGCGCTGGCCCGTGGCCGCCGCTATGCGGTGGTGATTTTGCTGAGCATTGCGGCATTCATCACTCCGCCGGATATTCTGAGCCAAGTGCTGCTTTTCATTCCGCTCTATACGCTTTATGAGCTGTCCATCCTGATCGGCAAACGCACCGAAAAACGCCGCGCGGCATTGGAAGAAATCACGATTTAGATTGTCATGCTGAGCAAAGCGAAGCATCTAGATTCTTCACTGCGTTCAGAATGACAAAAACAGGTTTCCCCATGCATGATATCGCCGCCATTCGCAAAGACCCCGCCGCCTTCGACACGGCCTTGAAGCGCCGCCCCAGCTATGAGGGCGTCACTTCCGCCCAGTTGCTGGCAATCGATGCCGAGCGCCGCGGTGGCATGGCCGAGCAACAGGCGCTGCAGGCGCGCCGCAACGAAGTGGCCAAGCAAATTGGCGCGGCCATGAAGAGCGACCCCGCGCTGGCCGAGCAGCTGAAAGCCGAAGCCGCCGAGATCAAGGCAAAGCTGGCGGCGCTGGAAGGCGGCGAGGGCGAGAACGCCGCGCTGACCGACGCGCTGAGCCGCATTCCCAACCTGCTGGCCGACGATGTGCCCGCCGGGGCGGATGAGACCGCGAACGTGGAACTGCGCGTGGTGGGCAGCAAACCCAGCATCGCCAACCCGCAGGACCATGTGGCGCTGGGCGAAAAACTGGGCCTCATGGATTTTGAGACCGCCGCCAAAATCTCCGGCGCGCGCTTCGTGCTGCTGCAAGGCGCGCTCGCGCGTATGGAGCGCGCGCTTGCCGCCTTCATGCTGGATCTGCACACCAGCACATTCGGCTACACCGAATGCGTGCCGCCGTATCTGGTGAAAGACACGGCGCTGTTCGGCACCGGCCAGCTGCCGAAATTCGCGGAAGATTTGTTCAAAACCACGACCGACCATTGGCTCATTCCCACGGCCGAAGTCTCGCTCACCAACATTGTGGCCGATAGCATCGTCGAGGAAGCCTCGCTGCCGCGCCGTTACACCGCGCACACGCCGTGCTTCCGTTCCGAAGCGGGCAGCGCCGGGCGCGACACGCGCGGCATGATCCGCCAGCACCAGTTCAGCAAGGTAGAGCTGGTCAGCATTACCAAGCCGGAAGATTCCGTGGCCGAGCATGAGCGTATGCTGGGTGCGGCTGAAGAAGTGCTCAAGCGCCTTGGCCTGCATTACCGCGTGATGCTGCTCTGCGCCGGTGACACCGGCTTTGGCGCGCGCAAAACGTATGACATCGAGGTGTGGATTCCGTCGCAGAACATGTTCCGCGAGATCTCCAGCTGCTCCAACTGCGGTGACTTCCAGGCGCGCCGCATGAAGGCGCGCTTCCGCCGCGGCGACAAGACGGAGTTCGTGCACACGCTCAATGGCTCCGGCCTTGCGGTGGGGCGCACGCTGGTGGCCATCCTCGAGAATTACCAGCAGCCCGATGGCTCGATTGCCGTGCCCGAGGCGCTGCAACCCTACATGGGCGGGCTGAAAATCATTGCGTGAGTGGTGAGTTGTGAATGGTGAATAGCTTTAAGGAACTTCGGATATGGCAAGAGGGGATTACGCTTGCCAAAGAAGTCTATGCGCTTGCCGAGCAGCTCCCTGAAAATGAGCGCTATGGGTTGCGTAGCCAGATAACGCGTGCTGCGGTTTCCGTTCCTTCCAACATTGCCGAGGGAAGTCGTCGTCGCGGCACCAATGATTTGCATCATTTCCTCAGTATCGCGTTAGGTTCACTCGCAGAATTGGAAACCCAGCTCATTATCGCTAACGAAATTGGGATGCTCAAGATTTCTGATTGCAACTCCGCCGCGGAGCGTATTGAAGCAATCGCACGCGGTATCGTGAAGCTTCAGCAAACGATTAAGCCCTAACGATTCACTATTCACCACTCACCATTCACCGGTAACCATGATCGCTGACCTGAAGAACACCCGCATCCTCATCTCGAACGACGATGGGGTGGAAGCCGAAGGCATCGCCGTGCTGGAGCGCATTGCGCGCACGCTATCCGACGACGTGTGGGTCGTGGCCCCCGCCACCGAGCAGAGCGGCGCGGGCCATTCGCTCACGCTGCACACGCCGCTGCGCTACCGGCAGGTGGCAGAGCGCCGCTTCGCGGTGGCCGGCACCCCGACCGACGCGGTGTTCATGGGCGTGATGGAAATTCTGAAGGACAAGAAGCCGGGCCTGATGCTCTCGGGCATCAACCGCGGCAGCAACCTGGCCGAGGACGTGACCTACAGCGGCACGGTGAGTGCGGCCATGGAAGCCACGCTGCTGGATATTCCGGCTATTGCGTTCAGTAACGTCATCCGCGATGGCGTGAGCGACTGGGCCACGCCCGAGGCGTTCACCGCGCAGATCATCCAATCGCTTACGCAGTTGCACTGGCCCAGCGGCACGCTGATGAACGTGAACTTCCCCGCCATTGCACCCGAGGCCGTGAAGGGCGTGCGCCCGTGCCCGCATGGTCGCCGCATCCTGACCGATAACCTCGACCGCCGCACCGACCCGCATGGCCGCAATTATTACTGGATCGGCGGGCCGCGCACCGACCCGTTCGACGACCAGCCCACGGCCGATATTCACCAGATCCTTGAAGGATACATCACGGTTACGCCGTTGAACCTTGATTTAACGCATTACCGCGTGCTCGAGGAAATGCGTGGCCTGAAGGGCTTTGGCGCTTAAACGCCACGCTGGTGATAAAAATGCGGCCCGCGCGATGCCTGCGCGTAGATGCCGCGTGACAGGGGTGGGGTGTTTGCCGCACCGTAGCGCCTATGAGTTCCAATGTAGCGATGGTGATTCCCCGCATCCACCCCGGCCTGAACGCCGCGCTGGAGGCGAACCTGCATGCCGATAAATTGCGGCTGCTGATGTACCTGCGCCGGCAGGGCATTACCGATACGCGCACGCTCGGCGCGATCGAGCAGGTGCCGCGCGAGCAATTCGTGGACGAGCAGTTCCGCGACCGCGCCTACGAGGATAACGCGCTGCCGATCGCCATGGAGCAGACCATCAGCATGCCTTCCGTGGTGGCGATGATGACGCAGGCGCTGGACGTAAAGCCCACCCACAGCGTGCTGGAGATCGGCACGGGCTCGGGCTATCAGGCGGCGGTGCTGGCGAAAATTGCGCGCCGCGTGCACACCATTGAGCGGCACAAGCCGCTGGCGAATCTGGCGCGCGCACGGTTCGAGGCGCTGAAGCTGCGCAACATCACCTCGCATCTGGGGGATGGTGCAAAAGGCTGGCCGCATGCGGCGCCGTACGAGCGTATCATCGCCACCTGTGCCGCGGCGGAAGTGCCGCAGGACCTGCTGCAGCAACTGGCCATTGGTGGCGTGATGGTGATTCCTGTTGGCCCCCACGTGGCCGACCAGCAATTGTGGAAGCTGACCCGCACCAGTGAAGATACGGTGCGCAAAGAAGTGCTGACTGCGGTGCGCTTCGTGCCGCTGGTGAGTGGGCAGTAGATTCTTAAACAATCATTCAAAATTGAAGTGTATAAATGCCACAGGCGGGGGTGTTTTTTGCGTGGTGCTGCGTTGCAATCAAAAATTGCCGTTGCGTTCAGTTAAAAGCCCGTGCTATAGCTTATGAACTGTGAACAAGCTTGTGAAGAACATTGGCGAAGTCACTGAAAAAAGGGCAAATCCTACAAGCCCCCGAGTCGCAACGGCAAGTAAACAACAAGGGCAAAAAGCCCTGTGAGCAACTCGTGTAATTGGTGGTCCCCATGCACTATTCGGCCGTCGCCGCCCTGATGATCCTAACGACCGTTCTGCTGTCGGCCTGCACACAGGATAAGATGGCGATGCTGGATGATCGGAGCGGCAATTTCTATGGCCGCGGCACCATTGCCAACGCCATGAGCCGCAACGACGTATTCATTCCCTCGTTCGAAAGCCGATATGTGCCGCCGGCCTCGGTCGACTCGGTCTCCTCCCAGGACCTAGCGCCGGCGGCGGCGCCCGCAACTGCGCCCTCTAAGCCTGAGACCATGCTGGCACCTGCCGTGGCCGCCCCCAGCCTGAGCTGGCAATGGCCGGTGAACGGCACCATTACCAGCGGCTTCGGCGTGCAGCGTGAAGGCATTGCGAATGAAGGGGTCATCATTGCTGCGCCGAAGAACACGCCCATCAAGGCTGCGGCGGGTGGCGAAGTGGCGTTCGTGGGTGATTCGCTGCGCGATTACGGCAACATGGTCATTCTGCGCCATGGCAATGGCGACATGAGCAGCTACGCGCATGCCGACCGCGTGACGGTGGCCAAAGGCATGCAGGTGCGTCAGGGCGATGTGATCGGGTACGTGGGCCAGACCGGCCGCGCAAAGAACCCGCAATTGCATTTCGCGGTGCGCTCCGGCGAGAAAGCGGTGGACCCGCTCAGCAAGCTGCCCAGCCAGGTGGCCAGCCGCTAATTCCCTTTAATGCCCGCGGCCGCCACGGCCGTTCGGCCTGCACGGATCGCGCGGGGTGACCGGCGGATCGATCGCATCCAGAATGGGGCTGCTGATGCCCGGCATGTAGAACGAACCGCTTTCGCGTTTGGTGGGTTTGGGGCTTAAATCCATGCCGAAGGTGGATTCCATCAGCCCGCGCACTTCGCACTGGGTGTAGCGCACCGGCCCGCGCGGGCTCGCATCGCGGCGTTCGCCGAGAATGCGGTCGAACTCGGTGTTGCGTTCGGCTTTGCCTTCCATGTAGCGGTCGATGTCACGCGCCAGCTCGCGCGCGAACTGGCCCTGATAGGTGGCGCTTTGCAGGTTGCGCAGGTCGCGGTCGTTGGCCATGTTGCCGATCTCGATCATGATCGAAGCCTGGCTGTTGCCCACCACCGCGGGGCTGAGGATCTTCAGCTCCATGGTGCGGTGGCCGTTGCTGCCGTTCATGGAATCGCCGGGGTTAGCGTGGTCGATGGTGGCACGCAACCGGTGGCTTTCGCTGTTACGGTGCGAGCGTTTGTCGACGATCACGAAGGGGCCGCTGGCGGCCGGTGGCGCGGCATCGATATGCAGCGAGATCAGCGGCCCGTGGCTGTAGATGGCGGCGTCGGAACGGGGCACGAACCCATCCAGCGCGCGTGAAAAATTGTTATCGCCGCGGGTGAGGATCACGTCGTAGCCGCGATCGGTCAGGGCGCGGGCGGTGCGCCACGCGAATTGCTGGGTCAGTCGCGATTCGGTGGCGATCGTTTCGCCCTGGTCATTGGTGCGGCTTGCGCCGTGGTCGGGCACCTGCGCCACGCCGGTCTGCGTGCGCACGGGCTTCAGGTAGCCATGGCCGGGGTCCAGCGTCACGGTGGGGCGGCGTGGGCGGAAACGCTCAAGATCCACCTCCGCACCCGTGCGGGTGTTGGTCAGCCGCCATTCGCCGGGGTCCGGGTTCAGCACAAAGATGGTGCCGCGCTGCTCGGGCGGCAGCACGCCAGTATCGGGCGCGTTGGGGGCGCTGGGGCGCGCCGCGGGGCGTTGGGGCTCAGTCATTTTCTCAGGTTGACAGAAAAAGCTTAAAGCCCGGTTAAACGGCGTGCGTTTTTAGATTACGGGCTTTTCATTGGCCCTTCCGGCTGGTCGCGCTATGACACATGCACACAAGGAGTAATGCCCATGACCGCCATTGCCTGGCTTCGCCGCGACCTGCGCCTGCACGACCATGCTGTTCTGGCCACGGCCTGCGACGGCAAGGGGCCGGTGCAGCCCGTGTTCATTTTCGATACCGAGGTGCTGGCAAATTTTCCCGCGAAGCAGGATCGCCGCCTGTCATTCCTTGCGGCCACGCTGTGCCATATGGATGCGGAACTGAAAAAGCGCGGCGGCGGCATGCTGGTGCTGCATGGTGCGGCCAGTAAAGTGATGCCGAAACTGGCAGCCGCCCTGAAGGCGGATCACGTGATCTGCGCCGAGGATTTTGAGCCCGCCGCCATCGCACGCGATGCGGCCGTGAAGCAGGCGCTGCCCAGCGCCAGCCGTTTCGTGCAGGTGCTGGACCAACTGCTGGTGCACCCCACGAACATG
>QFOX01000058.1 GCA_003241645.1 Azospirillum brasilense
GATCATGAATTGCTTGCCGCCATCGTCCAGCATGGCCTGGGTGATGGGCGAGGGGAACCCGTAATAATGCGCGAACACCTGCTGCGAGGTTTCAAAATTGGCGTATTCGTAGGGGTTGAACACGATCACGCTATCCCAGCGGTAGGGGTAAAGCTGGGCCAGCACCACCGGGTTGCCGCGCAGGCGATGTTCGATCAGCCATGCTTCCAGCCGCAGCCGCTCATCCAGCATATTGGGGTGGGCAAGGCGAATGAGGGGAATGTAGAACAGCGCCAGCCCCACCGCGATCAACACGGCCAGCAGCCATTTCTGTTTGCGCGTGCTTTTACGGCGAGGCGCGCGGATCATACCAGCCGGTCCATGGCCTTCAGCAGCACATCCAGATCCGCATCGCTGATATTCAGCGGTGGCGTCACATACAGAATATTCCCGAACGGCCGAAGCCACACGCCATGGGTCAGGGCTTCGGTGCGCATGCGCTGCACATCCTCGCGCGAGCACTCCATTTCAACCACGCCGATGGCGCCTTTCACCCGCACGTCGCGGACCGCAGGGCGCTGCGCCAGATGTTTTAGGCCGTCCCATAATTTTTGCTCCAGCGCTTCGGCCTGCGCAAGGCGCGGCTCGCGCTCGAACAGGTCAAGGCTGGCATTCGCCGCGGCGCAGCCGATCGCATGCGCCATGTAGGTGGGGCCATGCATCAGCGCGCGCTCGTGGCTGTCGCCGAGGAACGCATCGAACACGTGGGCTTTGGCCAGCGTGGCGGCCAGCGGCATGTGCCCGCCGGTGAGCGCTTTGCCGAGGCACAGAATATCCGGCTCGATGGCGGCTTCATGGCAGGCGAACAGGTTGCCCGTGCGGCCGAAGCCGGTGGCGATCTCGTCGGCAATGAAGAGGATGTCCTGCTCGCGGCAGACGCGTCGGATCTCCGAGAGAATATCGGCGGAGTGGAACTTCATGCCACCCGCGCCCTGCACCAGCGGTTCCATGATGAGGGCGGCGACCTGCCCACGAATGGCGGCCACCGTGTCGGCGAATTCGGCAAAGCTGTATTCGTCGTGCGGAATATCGAGCTGGTAGTTCTTCAGCGTCAGGCTGCTGAACGCGCCTTTGAAATCCGAATCGCTGCTGACGCCCATCGCGCCCATGGTGTCGCCATGGTAGCCATGGGTGAAGTAAATGAACTTCGTCCGTTTTGGCTCGCCCTTGTTGCGCCAGTATTGCAGCGCCATTTTCATGGCGACCTCGACCGCGACCGAGCCGGATTCGGCAAAGAATACGCGCTCCATGCCCATGCGGGTGAAAGCGCACAGGCGCTGCGCCAGCTGATAGGGCTGCGCGTGGGCGAGGCCCGCGAACATGACGTGGCTGAGCGTGCCCGCCTGCTTCTGGATCGCTTCCACAATGTGCGGGTGCTGGTAGCCGTGGCAGGTGCTCCACCAGCTGCTGATCCCATCCACCAGTTCGCGCCCATCGGCCAGTTGCAGGCGGCTGCCTGCCGCGCCCAGCACGGGCACGGGCGGGGCTACGGTCTGCATCTGTGCGTAGGGCAGCCAGATGTGGGGGTAGCCTTGATCGAACCAATCGGTGTTGTTCATGATTTGTCATTCCCGCGAACGCGGGAATCTCCTTGGTTTATGGGAAGGAGATCCCTGCGTGCGCAGGGATGACAATGTAGGAAATAAATCATGCAGCCTTGGCTGTTTCTTCCGGCGCAAGCACCATGGGGCGCAGGCCCAGCTCGGCGAACAGCGCATCGTCGCTATCCTCGCCGGGGTTAGCGGCGGTGAGAAGTTTCTCGCCATAGAAAATGGAATTCGCACCGGCGAAGAAGCACATGGCCTGCGTTTCCTTGGTCATGTGTTCGCGCCCGGCGGAAAGCCGCACGAAGCTTTTCGGCAGCATAATGCGCGCCACCGCAATGGTGCGCACGAATTCAATCGGGTCAAGCCGCGGCGTGGCTTCCAGCTGCGTGCCTTTGATGGCGATGAGCATGTTCATGGGCACGCTTTCCGGGTGGCTGGGCAGGTTCGCCAGCGTCACCAGCAGGTCGGCGCGGTCAGTTTCCTGCTCGCCCATGCCCATGATGCCGCCGCAGCAGGTCTTCATGCCCGCGTCGCGCACGTTGGCCAGCGTATCCAGCCGGTCCTGGTAGGTGCGGGTGGTGATGATCTCGCCGTAGAAATTCTCCGACGTATCGAGGTTGTGGTTGTAATAATCGAGGCCCGCATGCGCCAGCTCCAGCGCCTGTTCGGGGCTCAGCATGCCAAGGGTGGCGCAGGTTTCCATGCCCATGGCCTTCACGCCCGCGATCATTTCCTTCAGCGGTTCCATGTCACGCGATTTGGGGCTGCGCCATGCCGCGCCCATGCAGAAGCGCGTTGCGCCGCGTGCCTTCGCATCGGCGGCGTTCTTCAGCACTTCCTCCACCTCCATGCGTTTGGTGGCTTTCACCTCGGTATCGAACTTGGCCGATTGCGAGCAATAGCCGCAATCCTCGGCGCAGCCGCCGGTCTTGATGCTGCACAGCGTGCTTACCTGCACTTCGTTGGGGTCGAAATGCTGGCGGTGGATGCTGGCCGCTTCAAAAAGCAGGTCGTTCAGCGGTTTGGCGAACAGGGCTAGGGCCTGCTCGCGGGTCCAGTCATGGCGGGGATTGCTGTTCATTTAATGCTCGCAAAGAATGCTGATTTCTGCGAGAGGATTAGCCGTTTCGCCCCCGGCTGACAAAGGAAAAATAGCACATGCCGAGCCTTGACCTGTTTGCCCGCACTGCGCTGGACGCGATCGACGCGCGCCAGCAGCGCCGCGTGCTGGTCGAATCGGTGCGTGAAGGCGTTCAGATCCGCCGCGACGGTGTGGATTACACCTCCTTCGCGTGCAACGATTATCTGGGCCTCGCCCAGCGGCCCGAAGTGCTGGAAGCGGCACGCACCGTGCTGGAAAAAGCAGGCGGCGGGGCGGGGGCTTCGCGCCTTGTTTCCGGCAACCACGATCATTACGCCCCGCTAGAGCAGGCACTGGCCGCCCATAAGGGGCAGGAGGCCGGGCTTGTCTTCGGCAGCGGCTACCTCACCAATCTGGGCATCATTCCGGCCCTGGTGGGCAAGGGTGACCTCGTGCTGCTGGACAAGCTGGCCCATGCCTGCATGCTGGATGGGGCGGTGCTTTCCGGCGCGACGATGAAACGTTTCCGCCATAACGACGCCATTCATTTGCGCGCGTTGCTGGAAGAGGGGCGCGAGCATTATCGCCATGTGCTGATCGTGACCGAGCATATCTTCAGCATGGACGGCGACCGTGCGCCGCTGCAGAAAATGAGCGCCATCGCCCGCGAGTACGACGCATGGCTGATGGCCGACGATGCGCATGGGCTTGGCTTCTTCGAGGAACATGCCAGCCTCGGTGTGGACATTTGGATGGGCACGATGAGCAAAGCGCTGGGCAGCTATGGTGGCTACGTCACCGGCAGCACGCCGCTCATCGAGTATCTGGTGAGTGCGGCGCGCAGCCTTGTGTTCACCACCGGCTTGCCGCCCGCCACTTGCGCGGGGGCGCTGGCGGCGTTGCGCATCATGCAGCGCGAGCCGGAATTGGCCAAACGCGCCCACGGGCACGCGGTGGCGGTGGCAAAAGCGCTGAAACTGCCGCAGCCCGCCGCGGCCATTCTGCCGCTGATGCTGGGCAGCGAAGAAGCTGCGCTGGCGGCCAGTAACACGCTGCGGCAATACGGGCTCTACGTGCAGGCGATCCGCCCACCCACCGTGCCACCGGGCACGTCGCGCCTGCGGTTGGCATTCTCCGCCGCGCATACGGATGCGCAGGTGGAACAACTGATCGGCACCCTGCAGGATGTGAGCGTGAGCGCATGAGTGTGCTTACCTTCAGTGGCTGGGGCCAGCCGGCGGATGCGCTGTCGCATGCACTGCAATTGCCGGATGCGGCATGCTTCGATTACAGCCAGTATGCCGGGCTTGATGCCGCCATCGACGCGCTGCGCGGCACGCGCGCAGGCCATGTGGTCGCGTGGTCGCTGGGTGGGCAGCTGGCGCTGCATGCCATGGCGCGCGGGGCGCTCCTGGCCGATCGGTTGACGCTTCTCGGTGTGCCGTTTCAGTTCGTGCAGAGCGATGATTATACCCACGCGATGGACCGCTTCACCTTCGATACGTTCCGCGACAATTACGCCCGCGACGCGGCGCGCACGGCCAGCCGATTCCAGGGGCTGGTGGCCAAGGGCGATAGCCGCTTCCGGCAGGTGATGGCGGGGTTCCGCAGCCACCCGCACATTGAAGATACAACGCGCTGGCTGCCATGGCTGCATGCGTTGGACGATGCGCCGGTTTCCGCGATCACGCTTGCAGGTGTTCCCGCGACCACCATCATCCATGGCAGCAACGACGGCATTGTGCCGCTGGCGCAGACGCAGGCGCTGCAGGCGGCCATGCCGCATGCCACGGTCGAGGTATGGGAAGGTGCGGCCCATGCACCGCATCTGCATGATGCGCAACGGCTGCGCGCGGCGTTATGCTGATCCAGCAGGCACAGTTGCAGCGCAATTTCAGCCGTGCCGCCGCGCAGTATGGCACGCATGCGCAGTTGCAGCAGCAATGGCGCACCGAGCTTTTTGAACGCGCGCTTGCCCATGCGGCAAGCGGCAACATGCGCGTGCTGGACGTGGGCAGTGGCCCCGGCGCGTTCGCGCAGGCGTGGCGCGCGCAGCGCCCGCAGGACCATGTGCTGAACCTTGATATTGCCTACGGCATGTGCGTGCAGGCGCACCTGCATGCGCCGAGCCTGCAGGCATCGGCCACAGCGCTGCCGCTGCGCGACGGCAGCGTGGACCTGCTGGTGAGCGCGCTTTGCCTGCAATGGGTGGATGATCTGCCGCGCGCCATGGCCGAAATGGCGCGGGTGCTGAAACCCGGCGCTGCCGCCATGGTGATGACCCTTGGCGCGCAGACGCTGCAGGAGCTGCGCACGCTGGATGGCGCGTTGCGCCTGCTGCCTATGCGTGACGCCACTGAATACGCCGCCGCCGCCGAACGGGCAGGGCTGGTCGTGAGAACATGCGAGCAACGCCTGCAGCCGGTGGCCTATGCCGACCTGAAAGCCCTGCTGCATTCCATGCGCGCCATTGGCGCGGGTGCTGCCTTCACCACCCCGGCAACACGGCTGACGCCGGGGCGTTTCCACGCGCTGGCGCAGGCCTATGCGCAGCATCACCCCCATGCGTTGGGTGGTGTGGTGGGCAGCTGGCAACCGCTTTATGTGCATCTGGTGAAGGAATAACGGCATGGGCGCATATTACATTGCTGCCACGGGCACCGGCATCGGCAAAACCTTTACCACCTGCGCGCTGGTGCATGCGGCGCGCGCGCGCCAGCGTTCGGTCATGGCGTTCAAACCCATCATCTCCGGCTATGACGTGACGGATGAAGCGTCGGACACCGCGCAGCTGATGCAGGCGCTGGGCAGCCGCGCGATCGATGAAATCTCGCCATGGCGGTTCGCGGCACCGCTTTCGCCCGACATGGCGGCGCGCAAGGAAGGCCAGCAGCTTAGCCTCGATACGCTCGCCGGTTGGACGCAGCAGGCCCGCGATGCCGCCGATACGGTGTTCATTGAAACGGTGGGCGGGTTGATGGTGCCGCTGAACACCGAGCACACCACGCGCGATTGGATGCAGGCGGTGCCCCTGCCGCTGATCATGGTCACCGGCAGTTATCTGGGCGCGATCAGCCACACGCTAAGCACGCTGGAAGCCGCGCGTGCCGCGGGCCTTGCCGTGATGGCGCTTTTGGTGAATGAAAGCGCCGATTCCACCGTGGGGCTGCAGGCCACCCGCCAGAGCATTGCCGACCATGCGCGCGATATTCCATTGATTCTGGCGCAGCCGCGCGTATCGTCACCGGCAGAAGCCACCGTCATCCACTCCCTGATCGAGCATTGCGCATGATTCATTTTTTCGAGAAGCTTAAAGAACTCGCCATGATCTCGCCGCCACGCAAAACGGATGGGCCGGTCTATGGCGACGTATTGTCGCGCTCGCTTGCGGCCGGCATCGATCTGTGGGTGCTGTACATGATCTTCATGCCCATGTTCCAGCTGCTGGGCGGTGCATTTTTTCGGCATGTGGATCCGGCCGCGATCGAGCGCGTGAACGCCTCCGACACGGTGGCGGAGGCGCTTACCGCCTTCATCGAAACCGGGCTGGTGAATGTGTGGATGCTCAATGGCGCGGTGCAGCTGGTAATCCTTGCCGCCGCCGTGCTGGGCATGCAGATGAGCTGGAAGAACACGCCGGGCAAATGGCTGCTCGGGCTGAAAGTGGTGAAACGCCACAGCTTTGAGGAGCCAAGCCTGTGGCAATATGTGCGCCGCATGCTGGGCTATGCCGTGGCCGTACCGCCGCTGATGCTGGGCATTTTCTGGGCCAGCTTCAACAAGGAACATCGCGGCTGGCACGACATGATCGCGGGCACGGTGGTCATTCAGACGCGCCCGGCTGGCTGGTATTGGGGGCAGGTGAAGCGTGGGGTGGCGCACCTGCGCGAGCGCTTTGGTGCGCGTAAAACGACGCCCCCGAGTGACGCACCGAGCGATACGCCGAACGATCAGTGACGGTGGAACAGGCGGTGGGCTAGCCAGCCGCCGGAGAGCGCCATCAGCACCGCGACGATGCCATAGAACCAGGGGTAATGCTGGGCCGTATCGTAGATGCGCGCGTCGAACCCGGTTTTATACGCGTTGAGCGGAATGCTCTGGAACGCAATGGGTTTGCCGCCCTCGAACAGGTACACTTCCACGCTGTAAGCGCCGCGGGGCAGTCGGTCCGGCAGCATCAGGCGTGCTTTGAACAGGCTTTCGCCGAAATAGGTGATCTCGCCGAACGGCTCCTGCCACAGGCCTTTTCGGGTGTATTGATTCACCAGCGCGGCGTCAAAATCCTCGCGGGTGTGGCTGTTGGCGCGCGCCAGCACGGCCTGTTCGCCAAGGCCTAAACTGCTCAGGGTGCTTTCCGGTGCGATCTCGGTCAGCGGGCGGGTGCTGGCCATGGCATAGAAGGTGGGCAGGTCAAAATATTTGTGCTTATCGACATGCATCCACATGCCGGCGATGCGCTCTTTGCGGCGCAGGGCCACGTTGGCCTGCGGGCCGCGCATGGCGATCACGAGGTCGCCGCCCACGTTGCGCGCGCCGAACACCAGCAGCTGCATGCCGGTGAAGCCGGAATGGATCTCCACCGTGGTCTGCGAAATATCGGCGACCATGGGGCCAGCCAGCGGAATCGCTTCCGGCGCGATCTCGACCTTTGCCTGCGCGCTAAGCGGCAGCAGCAAGGCGAGCATGACGGGAAGGGTGCGCCACTGCATCACGACCCCGCCACGGTAAGGGTGAACAGGTTCTCCGGCGTAATGAACAGGCCATAGGCCAGTCGCAGCACCATGAGCAGCAGCAGCGATGCCATGAGCCCGCGCAGCGCGTAAGTCGGCAACTTGCGGCTCCAGCGCACGCCCCATTGCGCCCCGATGGCCGAGCCCACCAGCAGCAGCGCTGCCAGCACAATATCCACCGAATGGGTGGTGATGGCGTGCAGCAAGGTCGCCACCGCCGTGATGAAGATGATCTGGTACAGCGAGGTGCCGGTGGTAACGTTGTTCGGCATGCGCAGGATGTAGATCATCGCGGGGATCATGATGACACCGCCACCCACGCCAAGCATGGCCACGATCAGGCCGCTGAGCAGCCCCAGCGCCATGGGCACCAGCACGCTGTGCGTCACGTTGGAGCTGACGAATTGTTTCTGCCAGGGCAGGCGTTCCACCCACGCGGGCAAATGCAGGTACGACTGTGGCGGCTGGGGTTCGCCGCGGCGTGCCGCCATATACATGCGGCGCGCTTCGCGGAACATCAGCACGCCGATGGTGCCCAGCAGCAGGATATAGAGCACCGAGATCATCAGGTCGATCTGCCCGGCGCGCTTGAGCTTCGCGAAGATCCACACGCCGATGAGCGCACCGCCCATGCCCCCGGCTACCAGCCAGTTGCCCATGTCGATGTCTACGCGCTTATGCTTCAGGTGCGACAGGAAGCCGGAGAACGACGACGCGATGATCATGTTGGCGCTGGTGGCCACCGCAATGGCGGGCGGCACGTCCATAAAGATCAGCAGCGGCGTGAGGATGAACCCGCCACCGATGCCGAACAGGCCCGAGAAGATCCCGGCCACACCGCCGAGCATCAGCAGCCCGAAGGCATTGGCTGAAAGCTCGGCAATGGGCAGGTAAATATGCATGCGTAACGCCTGCTAGCCAACGATGAAGCGGGCGAAATACTGGCGCAGGCGGCTTTCGGCCTCGGCATCGAACTGCAGCATCATGTCGTTCACCATGGCGGCGAACATGGCGTCGCGCTGGGCGGCGCTGGCTTTCTCGTTGATGGTGCGCATGCGGTTCAGCTCGACCACGCTTTCGGCCTGCGCCACGGTGGAAAGCCCGTCATACAGACGAATGGTCACGCGCAGGTGAGCATCGTAGCGCGCGTCCTGATCGTCGGTGAAGAAACCTTCGATGCCGTCTTTTTTCGTCAGCGGGGTTTCTTTGATGGAGGCATCGTCAATGATCACCTCGACCGTGCCCTGCGTGCCCGCGGCGGCAAGGCGCTGGCTGGCCCAGAGTTTTACGCCCGCGGCGGGGGTGGTGGGGGCGGTGTGCTCCACGAACGGCTTCTGCATGGTGGAGCGGTAACTCTCGACCACATTGATCTGCGCCACGTTCAGGCGGATGGGGGCTTTGCCTGCGAACGTAACGCTGCTTGGCGTGTTGACCACCGGGGCGTCCTGGCAGGCAACAAGGGTGAGGGTGGCGGCAAGTGCCAGCAAACGGCGAACGGATTTCATAAAACGGCTCCTTGGATTTGGGCGGGAACTATACCGTGCGCATGGCGCATGTCACGCGCTTTGAAGCCATGCAGGCAGGGTGCCGGGTTTTGCGTCGGGCGGGCGGATATAGAGGGGCACCAGATCACAAAGCGGCTGCTCGGGCAGCTGCCCTGCAACCGTGCAGAGGGTTTGGGCAAGGGGTGTGCGGTAATGCGGGTCGTCGGCATGCAGCGTGTTTCCGTACACAATGGGGTGGGCGAGAAGCGCATCGGGTTGCACCAGTGCGATCTCGCTTGCTGCCTGCGGTATGCCGGTTTCCTGATAAAAATCCTGTATGAAAACTTCGCCTTTGCCCGCATTCAGCGCCACGGTGAAGCGTGCGGGGGCATCTGTTTCGGCGCTGATGGCCCACGCCACGCTCGCCAGCGAGGTGGTGGATTTCACCGCAATGCCATGCGCCAGCGCCACCCCATGCACGCAGGCCAGCGCAATGCGTAGCCCCGTGAAGCTGCCCGGTCCAATGGTGGTGAGAATGTGGCCCAGCTGCGCATATTCCACGCTGTGCGCCTTCAGCAGCGCATCCATGGTGGGCACCAGCTGTGCGGCTTGCTGCCCATGCGGCACGTGGGCCAGATAGCATGCGTCGCACAACTGCAACGCAAGCGTTGCATGCGTGGTCGAACAATCGACCGCAAGGATGGGTTTTGGGTTGCCGTGGTGCATGGGCGAATGCTATGCCTCAGCCCCTACGACATTACAAGGATAGACATTATGACTTCACTGGCTTCTCAATCGTGCAAACCCTGCAGCAGCGGCGACGGTAAACTGGCGGGCGGCGAGATCCGCAAACTGATGACCGAACTGCCCGAGTGGGAGCTGTCCA
Source organism: Azospirillum brasilense (assembly GCA_003241645.1). Lineage (GTDB taxonomy): Bacteria > Pseudomonadota > Alphaproteobacteria > Rickettsiales > UBA3002 > QFOX01. The sequence continues at coordinate 9,768 of QFOX01000058.1, forward strand.
GCGACGGCGGCACGCTCACGCGCTATGTGGAGTTCAAGGATTACCGCGGCGCGCTGGAAGCGCTGGTGAAGATCTCGGCCATTGCCGAGCGCGAAAAGCACCACCCGGATCTGGGCATCGGCTGGGGCTACCTCGATATTTCGCTTACCACCCACGCGGTGGACGGGCTGACCAAGAACGATTTCATTTCCGCTGCGAAGTACGACGAGGTATTATAAGCGGTGCGCGAAATAGCGGGGGATAGTCTGTGCAAGGGGATTGACCCGGCCACAGTGCTTGCCTAGCGTTTTGCCATTCACCGTTCTTGAAGGAGCCTTATGGCCAAGCTCGATAAAAAGACCGCCCGCGAAACCCAGACCGTGAACGTCTTCTTCGAGCAGAACCAGCATTTGCCGCAGCTTTACGGGGATCGCGATGCGCATCTGGAGCGGCTGGAGCAGCTGCTGCATGTAGAGCTGATCAGCCGCGGCAACATGATCTCCATCACCGGCCATAAGCGCGACATCGACGCGACCGAGCAGGTGCTGCAGGGGCTGTATGCCCGCATCGAAAAGGGCGAGGATATTGGCCTGCCGGAAATTGAAGCGGCGGTGCGCATGATCCCGCCGGTGAACGACAAGGCCCCCAAGAACCGCCATGGCAATGCCGAGGTGAGCACGGATGTGTACATCCGCACCATGCGCAAAACGATTACGCCCTACACCCATATTCAGGCGAATTACATTCGTGCGCTGTACGACAACGACCTGGTGTTCGCGCTTGGGCCGGCGGGCACGGGGAAAACCTACATTGCGGTGGCCATGGCCGCCTACATGTTCATGAACAAGAAGGTGGAGCGCATCATCCTGTCGCGCCCGGCGGTGGAAGCGGGCGAGAAGCTTGGGTTCCTGCCCGGCGACATGAAAGAGAAGCTCGACCCCTACATGCGCCCGCTTTACGATGCGCTGTTCGACATGATGCCGCCCGAGCGCGTGCAGGAAGCCATCGAAAATGGCGAGATCGAGCTGGCGCCGCTGGCCTTCATGCGCGGGCGCACGTTCAGCAATGCCTTCGTGATTCTCGACGAAGCGCAGAACACCACCCGCACGCAAATGAAAATGTTCCTCACCCGCATGGGCGAGCGTTCGCGCCTTGTCATCACCGGTGATGCGTCGCAGATCGACTTGCCGAAGGACATCAAATCCGGCCTGACTGATTGCGTGCCGAAGGTGGAGAATATCCCCGGCATCGATGTGGTGCGCTTCAGCGACACCGACGTGGTGCGTCACCCGCTCGCCGCCGCGATCATTCGCGCGTACGACGATTGGGAAGCCCGCAAGAAACAATACAGCGAGCAAAATGAAGCCGAGTGATATCTGCCTCATTCATGAGGATGCGCGCTGGGAGCCGCACGATGCCGCGTTGCAGGCGGCCGCGCTGGCGGCGCTGAAGGCCGAGGCGGTGCAGGGCAGCGTGAACATCATGCTGGCCGACGACGCGCAGGTGCAGGCGCTCAACCGCGATTACCGGCAGAAGGACAAACCCACCAACGTGCTTTCCTTCCCCGATGGCGAGGACGACCATTTAGGCGACATCGCCATGGCGTTCGAGACCATCGCCCGCGAAGCGGTGGAGCAGCAAAAGCCCTTCGAAGCGCACGCGCAGCATCTCGTCGTGCATGGCATCCTGCATCTGCTGGGCTACGACCACGAGCTGGTCGAGGCCGAGGCCGAAGCCATGGAAGCACGTGAAATTGATATTCTTTCTGGGTTAGGTATTGCGAACCCCTATGACGAACGCTAAGATGCCCAGCATGCAACCGTCACCCGCAGTGGCCAAGAACGAACCACAAGAATCCTCTTCGCAGATCGTCAGTAAACCGGTTTCGGCTTACGACAAGCAGTCGCGCATGGGGCTGGCGGTGAAATGGTTCCGCCACAAAGTGGGCCGCCGCGGCGAGAACTCCATCAAGAACATCCTTGAAGAAGCGCTG
>QFOX01000120.1 GCA_003241645.1 Azospirillum brasilense
GCCATCTGCAGCACATTATGGCGCAGGTTGATATCCAGTTTTTTCTGTGCGGGAGATGCGACTGCAGCGGTGGCCTTGGTCGAGCATCCGTATCGGAATTTGAAAGAATCCCGTTCCACCGTGGCAATGGGCTGTAGTGCTCCTTCGCTCTCCACGAATTTATACAGAGGAAGCAGGCGGTCGAAATCCACGAGGATGGTTTCGATGTCCGCCGCACTAGTGGGTTGACGCTTACCGAGGAACACGAACATTTTTTCCCTGACATGCTCTGGCGGAATCGGCGCGAGTGGGTAATCGCCATGATAGCTGCCTTCTTCGTAGTGCCACATCCGCATGTCGGCATAGAGATCGGGATAAAGCCGCAGGAAGTCGTTAAATAACTGCACTTTGGCAATCAACGGATCGATGGAGGGAAGCGTTTGGCTCAAATCGAACGAGAATGCCACGCCATGGCGGAGCATCTGCTGCCCGTCCACGCCCTCCAGCCCGATATTGAATTGCAGCTCCGTGCGCCCGCCATGATGGAATGCCCAATCATGGTAGATGGTCTGCGTCGAGAAAATATCCGTGCCTGCACGCCGTTTCATGGACTTTAGTTCGGCTCGGATAGCCTGGAGCTGGCCGATAGCATGGGCATGGGCGCTTAGGTTGATTTGCTGCGCCAGCAGGCGTATCAGCTGCGCGGGGGAGTTTTGATCCGTGTCGATGAGCCAATAACGGCGCGCGCGGTGATGCTCGCTAGGATCAATGCCATAGGTTTGGCAGTAATTCAGGAAGGTCGTATCAATCTCTGCGTAGCCGGGAGTAGCAGGTTCGTAGTCACTGCCGAGAAGGCGCTCGAAGCGCTTATTGGTGATGCCGCCATTGCGGTTGTCGAGATCGTATTGGTGCTCCGTGGTGTTGTCCTTGTATCCAGCGAATTTACTCGGTGCGAACAGGTACGTTCCCTGATGTTTGTAGGCGATAAAGCGTTTCCCATTTTTGATGCGGACGCGATGGAATTCCTGTTCTTCGCTGGTACCGTTCGCATAGCGGGCGAGCGTCTGGATGTTGTGAATAGCGTCCTGCACGGTGTCGATTAATTCCGCCACGTTCCCTCCCGTAAGTGCATTTTTTTTGTATGCATAGATGCTTTTCGCCAAAACTGCTACCGGCGCGGGATGATCCCTCGCTCATCCCCACCTCATCCCTCACTCATCCCCCCTTAGCTCCCCACCCAAGGTTGTAGACAGCACCGCGATTCTATGCATCGCACGGGCAGCATCCCCCTTGCATCCCTCAGCCATCCCCACCCAAGCCCCACGACATCCCCCCATGGCGTCGGACAGCCTGAACTCCGTGAACAACCCGAACACGGAGAATGCCATGAACGACCTCATTAA
>QFOX01000059.1 GCA_003241645.1 Azospirillum brasilense
ACTGATCGCACCGGTAGCGATGGATCAGGGTCTGCGCTTCGCGATCCGCGAAGGTGGCCGCACCGTCGGCGCCGGCGTCGTCGCTAAAGTGATGAACTAAGGATTGGGGACAGAACATGGCAACCATGCAGAACCAAAAAATCCGTATCCGCCTGCAGGCATACGACCACGCGGTGCTCGACCATTCGGCACGTGAGATCGTCAACACTGCAAAGCGTACCGGCGCTCAGGTAAGTGGCCCCGTGCCGCTGCCGCGCCACATTGAGCGTTTCACGGTGAACCGTTCGCCGCACATCGACAAAAAGTCGCGTGAGCAGTTCGAGATCCGTACCCACAAGCGCCTGATCGACATCGTCGAGCCGACCCCGCAAACGGTCGATGCCCTCGGTAAACTCGATCTCGCTGCCGGTGTGGAAGTTGAAATCACCGTACTGGCGAATGCCGCGTAAGGAGAGGGAATCATGCGTACTGGAGTAATCGCACAAAAGATCGGGATGACCCGCGTGTATGACGAGTTCGGTCAGCACGTGCCCGTGACCGTGCTTGCCATCGAAAACCTGCAGGTCACCGCGCTGCGCACCAAGGAAAAGGACGGCTACAGCGCCGTTCAGGTTGGTGTGGGTAAAGCGAAAGTGAACCGCACCAACAAAGCCCAGCGTGGCCAGTTCGCGAAAGCGAACGTGGAGCCGAAGAAAAAGGTCTGCGAATTCCGCGTGGCCGATGATGCGCTGCTGGAAGTGGGTCAGGAGATCCGCGCCAACCATTTCGTTCCCGGCCAGTTCGTGGACGTGGTGGGCATCACCCGTGGTAAAGGCTTTGCCGGTGCCATGAAGCGTTGGAACTTCGCGGGTCTGGAAGCAACCCACGGCGTATCCGTATCGCACCGTTCGCACGGTTCGACCGGTCAGCGCCAGGATCCGGGTCGCACCTTCAAGAACAAGAAGATGGCCGGTCACCTCGGGGTCGAGCAGATCACCCAGCAGAACCTCGTTGTCGTTTCGGTGGATGCCGAGCGCAACCTGATCCTGGTGAAAGGTGCCGTACCGGGCGTGGACAAAGCGTTCGTGAAAGTCGTGGATGCCGAGAAGAAGGCACGCCCGGCCGACGCGCCGTACCCGGCACTGAAAGCAGCGCCTGCTGCTGCCAAAGAAGAAGCCCCCGCCGCTGAAGCGCCCGCTGCTGAAGCTGCTGTGGAAGCGAAGGAGTAGTCACCATGAAAGTGAATGTTATCACCCTTGAGAACAAGGCTGCTGGCGAGATCGACCTGCTCGATGCCATCTTCGGCCTTGAGCCGCGCGCCGATATCCTCGACCGCGTGGTGCAGTGGCAGCGTGCGAAAGCCCGTGCCGGCACCCACAAGACGAAGGATCGTTCGGAAGTGAGCGGCACCGGCAAGAAGCCGTTCAAGCAAAAAGGCACCGGCAACGCCCGTCAGGGTACGCTGCGTGGCCCGCACCAGGAAGGCGGTGGCCGTGCCCACGGTCCGGTGGTTCGCAGCCATGCCTACAGCCTGCCGAAGAAGATCCGTGCCCTTGGCCTGAAGCATGCCCTCAGCGCGAAGAACAAAGAAGGCAAACTCTTCGTGGTGGATGCCCTCGCGGTGAAAGATGCAAAGACCAAAGCGGTTGCTGCGAACTTTGCGGGCCTCGGCCTCGTGAAGCCGCTGATCATCACCGCGGCGGACGTGGATGCGGGTTTTGCACTCGCGGCGCGCAACGTGAAGGGCGTGGATATCCTGCCCGTGATCGGTGCGAACGTGTACGACATCCTGCGTCACAAGGAACTCGTGCTGACCAAAGATGCGGTTAGCGCACTTCAGGAAAGGCTCGCATAATGAACGCTGTAGCGAAAAAAGAAGCCGCTCCCAAGAAAGCTCCGGCCAAGAAAGCCGCAGCCAAAAAGGGCGACGTGGTTAGCAACGCGAAACTGTACGATGTGATCGTGCGCCCCGTGATGAGCGAGAAGGCCTTTGCTGGCCAGGCGCTCAACAAGGTGACGTTCGCCATCGCCCCGCGTGCGACCAAGGTTGACGTTAAGAACGCTGTTGAAGCCTTGTTCAAGGTGGATGTGGTAAAAGTGAACACGGTGAACATCGAAGGCAAAGTGAAGAAATTCCGTGGCCGTCCGGGTCAACGTAGCGATCTGCGTAAAGCGATCGTGACGCTGGCAGAGGGCCAGAGCATCGATATCGCGGCTGGTCTGCGCTAGGAAAGAGTAGGGAGAACCCTCATGGCACTTAAACATTTCAAACCAACGACCCCGGGTCAACGCCAGCTGGTGCTGATCGACCGTAGCGAGCTGTTCAAAGGCAAGCCGGTTAAAACGCTCACCGAGAGCAAGAGCAAGACCGGTGGCCGTAACAACATGGGCCGCATCACCAGCTTCCAAAAAGGTGGCGGGCACAAGAAGGCCTACCGCGTGATCGACTTCAAACGTGCGAAGTTCGATGCCCCGGCGACCGTGGAGCGTATCGAGTACGATCCCAACCGTTCGGCGTTCATCGCGCTCATCAAGTACGAAGATGGCGAGCTCAGCTACATCCTCGCACCGCAACGCCTCAGCGTGGGTGACGTTGTGGTGAGCGGTGAGAAGGCCGACATCAAGCCGGGCAACGCCATGCCGCTGTCGAGCATCCCCATCGGGACCATCGTGCACAACGTGGAAATGAAGCCGGGCAAGGGTGGCCAGATCGGCCGCTCGGCTGGCGCCTACGTTCAGCTCGTGGGTAAGGATTCGGGCTACGCCCAGATCAAACTTCGCTCGGGTGAACTGCGCATGGTGCTGGCGCGCTGCATGGCGACCATCGGTGCCGTGAGCAACCCGGACCACCAGAACGAAGTGATCGGTAAAGCCGGTCGTAACCGCTGGAAAGGCAAGCGTCCGCATGTACGCGGCGTGGCCATGAACCCCGTTGACCACCCGCATGGTGGTGGTGAGGGTAAAACCTCCGGCGGTCGTAACCCTGTTACGCCCTGGGGCCAGCCCACCAAAGGTTACAAGACCCGTAACCCGAAAAAGAAAAACAAACTCATTATCCGTACCCGCCATCAGGCGAAGAAAGGTAAATAATTATGGCACGTTCTGTATGGAAAGGCCCGTTCGTGGATGGCTACCTGCTCAAGAAAGCAGATGTCGCACGCGCCAGCACCCGCAACACCGTGATTCAAACCTGGTCGCGCCGCTCGACCATCCTGCCCCAATTCGTGGGCTTGACCTTCGGCGTGTATAACGGCAAGAAGCACATCCCCGTTCTGGTATCGGAAGAAATGATCGGTCACAAATTCGGCGAATTCGCCCCGACCCGTCACTTCCCCGGCCATGGCGGCGATAAAAAAGTAGAGAAGAAGTAGGTAGACCATGAGCAAGCCCAAAAGAGAACGTAGCCTGGAGGCCAACGAAGCACGTGCCGTGCTGCGTAACCTGCGCACCAGCCCGATCAAGCTGAACCTCGTGGCCGAGATGATCCGCGGCATGAAAGCGTCGGAAGCCCTCACCCAGCTGGCCTTCAGCAACAAGCGCATCGCACAGGACGTGCGCAAGGTGCTGCAGTCGGCCATCGCCAACGCCGAGAACAACCACAACCTGAACGTGGATGCGCTCGTGGTGAAGGAAGCCTGGGTCGGCAAAGGTATGGTGATGAAGCGTTTCCATGCCCGCGCACGCGGCCGTGGCGCTGCCATTTTGAAACCCCACTCGCACCTGACCATCGTGGTGCGCGAAGCTGAGCAAGCGTAGGAGATTGTATGGGACAGAAGATTAACCCGATTGGCCTGCGCCTCGGCATCAACAAAACCTGGGATTCGCGCTGGTACGCTGGCGACGATTACGCCGACAAACTCCACGAGGACATCAAGATCCGCGCCTACGTGAAGAAGAAGCTGAACCAGGCCGGCGTGAGCAAGATCATCATCGAGCGCCCCTCGAAGAAATGCACCATCTCGATCCACTCGGCACGTCCGGGCGTGGTGATCGGCAAAAAAGGCGCCGACATCGATAAGATCAAGAAAGACCTGCAGAAATTCACCAAGGACGAAGTGCACCTCAACATCATTGAAGTGCGCAAGCCGGAGCTGGATGCGACCCTCGTGGCCGAATCCATCGCCCAGCAGCTCGAGCGTCGCGTGGCCTTCCGCCGCGCCATGAAGCGTGCTGTTCAAAGCGCGCTGCGCATGGGTGCCGAAGGCATCCGTATCAACGTGTCGGGTCGCCTTGGCGGCGCCGAGATCGCGCGCATGGAATGGTACCGCGAAGGCCGCGTGCCACTTCATACCTTGCGTGCCGACGTAGACTATGGTATTGCGACCGCCCTCACGACGTATGGGATCATCGGCGTGAAGGTCTGGGTCTTCAAAGGTGAGATCCGGAAAGACCAGGAATTACAACGCATGCCGACCAATCCGACCAGCTTCGCGCAAGCAAGCTAAGCCGGTGGCCAATTAAGAAGAAGATTAGGGTAACAGACCATGATGCAACCAAAAAAGACCAAGTACCGTAAGGCCCATAAAGGCCGGGTATCTGGCGCCGCCAAAGGCGGTTACAGCCTCAACTTCGGTGAGTACGGCCTGAAAGCCATGACCCCGGAGCGTATCACTGCCCGCCAGATCGAGGCAGCACGCCGTGCCATTTCGCGCCATGTGAAGCGCGTGGGCCGGATGTGGATCCGTATCTTCCCGGATGTTCCCGTGACCCGCAAGCCCGCCGAAGTACGGATGGGTTCCGGTAAGGGCTCGGTGGAGTATTGGGTAGCACGCGTGGAAGCGGGCCGCATCATGTTCGAGATCGATGGCGTTCCCGAGCAGGTGGCACGCGAAGCCTTCGACCGCGCCAGCGCCAAGCTGCCGGTGAAAACCAAATTCATTAAACGCGTAGAGGCGTAAGAGTCATGGCAAAGCAAGAAAAAGAAAGCCTGAAAGGCAAATCGGCCGACGAGCTGAAAGGCAAAGTGGCGGAACTGAAGAAAGAGCTGTTCAACCTGCGCTTCCAGAAAGCCCAGGGCGAGCTCACCAACACCTCGCGTTTCCGCGCTGCCAAGCGTGAGATCGCGCGTATTTTAACCCAACTGCGCTCGTCGCAGAACGCTGCATAAGGAAGAAGACGATGCCAAAACGCGTACTCCAGGGTGTGGTGGTGAGTGATAAATGCGCCAAGACCGTAACGGTCAAGGTTGAGCGCAAAATCAAACACCCGCTCTACAACAAGATTATCCGCCGTTCGAAGAAATACGCGGCGCATGATGAGTCCGGCTGCAAGGTGGGTGATGTGGTTCGCATCATCGAATCCGCGCCGATTTCGAAAACCAAGCGCTGGGCCGTTGTCGAGAAAATCGCCGACGCACCGGTAGCATAAGCGGGAGCAGGGAGAGTTTTATGATCCAGATGCAAAGCCGCATGGATGTTGCCGATAACTCGGGCGCCAAAGAAGTGATGTGCATTAAAGTACTGGGCGGTTCGCACCGCACCAGCGCTGGCATCGGCGACGTGGTCGTGGTGTCGGTGAAAGATGCCATTCCCCGGGGCAAAGTGAAGAAAGGTGACGTGCACCGCGCCGTTATCGTTCGCACCCGCTTCATCACCAAGCGCCAGGATGGTTCCGCGATCCGTTTCGACGGCAACGCCGCCGTACTGGTGAACAAGCAGGGCGAGCCCATCGGCACCCGTATCTTTGGCCCCGTAGCGCGTGAGCTGCGTGCCAAGAAATTCATGAAAATCGTTTCGCTGGCGCCGGAGGTCCTCTAATCATGGCTGCAAAAATTAAAAAGGGCGACCAGGTCGTCGTGATCACCGGTAAGGACAAAGGCGTCCGCGGTGAAGTTCTGAAAGTGCTGGTGGCGGAAGAACGCCTCGTGGTGGCGGGTGTGAACCTGGCCAAGCGCCACACCAAGCCGAGCGCCGCAGGTGCCGGTGGCATCGTTTCGAAAGAAGCGAGCATCCACCGCTCCAACGTTGCACTGATCGATCCGAAGTCGGACAAAGCCACCCGCGTGGGTTTCTCCGTTGCCAAGGATGGTAAGAAAACCCGTATCGCGAAGCGTTCGGGTGAAGCATTGAACGCATAAACGTAAGAAGAGAAGAACATGGCAACCGAAAAGAAACCCGCTGCGAAGGCCGCTAAATCGGCCGCGCCGAAGGCGGAAAAGAAAGAGACCGCTGCGAAAGCCGCTGCCCCCAAGGCAGAAAAAGCCGCTGCACCGAAAAAAGAAGGTGCGAAACTGGCTGGCGATGCAAAAACGCCGCGTCTCCAACTGGTGTACGACAAAGAGATCGCGCCGGCGCTGAAAGAGAAATTCGGCTACAAGAACGTGATGGAGATCCCGCGTCTGGAAAAGATCGTGATCAACATGGGCGTGGGCGAAGCCGTCGCTGACCAGAAGCTGATCATCCAGGCCGCTGAAGAGCTGGCCCTGATCGCTGGTCAGAAGCCGGTCATCACCAAGGCAAAGAAAGCAGAGGCGTCGTTCAAACTGCGCGCCGGCCTGCAGATCGGTTGCCGCGTGACCCTGCGCAAGCAGCGCATGTACGAGTTCCTTGATCGCTTCGTGACGATCGCGATGCCCCGCATCCGCGACTTCCGCGGCATCAACCCGAAAAGCTTCGACGGCCGTGGCAACTACAACATGGGCCTGAAAGAGCAGATCATTTTCCCGGAGATCAACTATGACCGCGTGGCCAACGTGCGCGGCATGGACATCACCATCGTGACCACCGCTAAAAACGATGAAGAAGCCCGCGCCCTGCTCGAAGGCTTCAACATGCCGTTCCGCAAATAGGAGTATCCATGTCGAAACTTTGCATGAAAGAGCGCAACCGCAAGCGCACGCAGCTGAACGACAGCAAGCGCAACAAGCGCGCCGAGCTGAAGGCCGTGATCATGAACCGTGATCTGCCGATCGAAGAGCGTTTCGCTGCAACCCAGAAACTGGCCGAACTGCCGCGTAACAGCAGCCGCGTTCGCCAGCGCAACCGTTGCGAACTCACCGGTCGTGGCCGTGGCTACTACCGTAAATTCCGTCTGTGCCGGAACAAGCTGCGCGAACTCGGTTCGTTCGGCCAGATCCCCGGCCTCGTTAAAGCTAGCTGGTAGGAGGATTGACCATGGCTAACGATTCCGTCGCTGATCTGCTCACCCGCCTGCGCAACGCATACAAAGCCCGCCTGCAAACGGTGGTTATGCCGCATGCACGCCTGCTCGCTGACATCTGCAGCGTGCTGGAAGAGGAAGGCTTCATCCGCACCCACCGTGTGGAAGAGCTGGAAGGCAACAAAAAGAACCTGATCGTTGAACTCAAATACCATGAGGGTGAGCCGGCGATCAAAGAACTGAAGCGCGTGTCGAAATCGGGTCTGCGCAAGTACTCGAAAGTGAACGCGATTCCGAAACATTACAACGGGCTGGGCATCTCCATCCTGTCGACCAGCAAAGGCGTGATGAGCGATTTCAGCGCCCGTCAGCAGCAGGTCGGCGGCGAAGTGCTCTGCACCGTCTTCTAAGGAGTAAGCAATGTCCCGTCTTGGTAAATTGCCCGTAGCCGTTCCCGATAAAGTGACCGTGAATGTCGCGGCGAACGCTATCACCATCAAAGGCCCGAAAGGCGAACTGACCACCGTGAACTCCAGCGACGTGATCGTTGAAGTGAAAGATGGCCAGATCTGGGTGAAGCCGGCTGACGACAGCCAGCGCGCCCGCGCCATGTGGGGCACCGTGCGTGCCAACGTGAAGAACCTCGTGGAAGGGGTGACCAACGGCTACAAGAAGCAGCTCGATATCTCGGGCGTTGGTTACCGTGCAAGCGCCCAGGGCCAGATCCTGACGCTGGCGCTTGGCTTCAGCCACGACATCAAATACATCGTACCCGCCGGCATCACCGTGACCGTGGAAAAGCAAACGACCCTGCTGCTCTCCGGTCACGACAAGCAGAAGCTTGGCCAGGTCGCTGCTGAGATCCGCAGCCTTCGCCCGCCCGAGCCGTACAAAGGCAAGGGTATCAAGTACTCGACTGAAACCATCCGCCGCAAAGAAGGCAAGAAGAAGTAAGGTAGTATCATGGCTAAGATTGATAATTTCACTCGCCGCAAGAATCGCGTGCGCTACCAGCTCCGCCAGAAAGCGGCTGGCCGTGTGCGTCTTTCGGTATACCGTTCGGGCCAGCATATCTACGCCCAGCTGATCGACGACGCGCAGGGCAAGACCCTCGCCGCCGCCAGCACCGTGGATAAGGAGCTCAAAGGCAAACTGAAGTCGGGCGCTTCCATCGAGGCAGCAAAGGCCGTTGGCCAGCTGATCGCGAAACGTGCGGCCGATGCCAAAGTGGAGAACATCGTGTTCGACCGCGGCGGTTACCTGTTCCATGGCCGCGTGAAGGCGCTGGCTGATGCCGCGCGCGAAGCCGGCATGGCATTCTAAGGGATTGAGGAAGATATGGCATTTGAAGCACAACAGCAAAATCCCCGCGATAACAACCGTGGTGGCAACCGTGACAACCGCGACAACCGTGGTGGCCGCGATCGCGACAACCGCAACCAGGACCAGGGTGAAGGCAGCGAGTTCGTTGATCGTCTCGTCTCCATCAACCGCGTGGCCAAGACCGTAAAAGGTGGTCGCCGCTTCACCTTCGCTGCCCTCGTGGTGGTGGGTGATACCAAAGGCAAGATCGGCTACGGCACCGGCAAGGCGAAAGAAGTTCAGGACGCCGTGAACAAGGCGAAGGATGCGGCGAAAAAGTCGATGATCCGCATTCCGCTGCGTGAATCGCGCACCCTGCACCACGACGTGAAGAGCCGCTACGGCGCTGGCCGCGTGATGCTGCGTTCGGCTCCGGCCGGTACCGGGATCATCGCCGGTGGCCCGATGCGCGCCATCTTCGAGGCACTCGGTGTGCATGACGTGGTCGCCAAATCGACCGGCACCAGCAACCCGCACAACATGGTGAAGGCAACCTTCGCCGCCCTGAAACTCGTCAACAGCCCGCGTCTGGTGGCTTCGCGCCGCAGCATGAAAGTGGGTGAGGTGGTCGAGCGCCGTGAGACCGGTGCCAAGGCCGCTGGCGTGCACAACGAAGCTGAATAAGGAAGCACACCATGGCACAAGCGAAAGCAAAAAAGGAAGCCACGGGCAAGACCGTGACCGTTGAGCAGATCGGCAGCCCGATCGGCCGCACCAAAGACCAGGAAGGCACCCTCGTGGGTCTCGGCCTGAACAAGCGTCATCGTACGCGTACGCTGGAAGATACCCCGGCCGTGCGTGGCATGATCAACAAAGTGAAACACCTCGTTCGCGTCGTCGACGCGAAATAACGAGGGGTAGGAGACCATCATGCAACTCAACGAAATCAAAGACAACAAAGGCGCCCGCAAAGGTCGCATGCGCGTTGGCCGTGGCCTCGGTTCGGGCAAAGGCAAGACCGCCGGTCGTGGCTACAAGGGCCAGACCTCGCGTTCGGGCGTGGCCATCAAGGGCTTCGAGGGCGGCCAGATGCCGATCCACCGTCGCCTGCCGAAGCGTGGCTTTAACAACCACACCCGCGTGGAATACGATGTGATCACCCTGCGTGACCTGCAAGTGCTCGTGGATAACGGCACCTTCAAGGCCGGTGACACCGTGACCACCGCGGCGCTGAAAGAAAAAGGCATCGTGCCGAAAGCATCCGAAGGCGTGAAGCTGCTGCTGAAAGGCGAGCTGAAGGCCAAGCTGAACATCGATGTGGAGCGTGCGTCGAAGAACGCGACCGCCGCCATCGAGAAACTCGGCGGTTCCGTGAAAGTAGCACCCGTGCTGCCGAAGCGTGAAAAAGCGAAGAAAGACCCCAAGACCGGTAAGGCCATCAAAGCCTAGCTGGACTTGCGTTCAGGAATGGAAAAACCCCGCCAGCTTCTGGCGGGGTTTTTTATTTCGCGTATTCAGGTCTAAAAGACCTGACGGAACAGCGCAGTGCATTGCACGCTGTTATCGCTCAGTTTGTAATCGCCCTGCAGGTCGGTGTTCGATGCCGCCGTGGTGCAGCGCGACACGGTGCTGGTGGTGCGTGCGATCACTTTGCCCTGCGCGGGTCTGCCATCGTCCATTTTGGTGTCGATGTTCCATAGCTCTTCGGGCTTAAAGATGGGCGTGCGCGATGCGGCATCCGCGCTCAGGCCGCCCAGCATGAAGGTATTGTCATACGGAATGGCGAATTGGGACGCGGGAGGCGAACCCTCATCGATGCCGAAATTCATGATGTACCACAGCCCATTCGAGGTTTTGGAACGCGGAGCGTTGGTGGCCGTGGTGGCAAACACGGTCGTACCGTCGCGAACGCCGCTATAGGTGCCCTCGATAAGCCCGGCATTGGCCAGGTGCTGCCAGAAGCGGAAGCTCTCGTTGCTGCCGGGTGCCGTATTGGGGGTGATGCTGCCATCGCCATCGCCATTGCAGGTTTGGGTGCCGGTGCCCACCGTGGTGCGGCAGGTGGCGGGCGTCGCATGCGCTACGCCCCAGAAGCTTTGCGCGTTGGTCATGTCGCCGGGCAGGGCGAAATATTTGTCGCGGAAGGTTTGGGCGGCGGCCACGTAGCGGTTATATTCGGTGCTGACGGCGCGCATTTCTGCAGCACGAATCAATGATTGCCCGCCGAGAATACCGCCCGTGAGCAGGCCAAGAATGACCAGCACGATCGAGAGTTCAACCAGCGAGAAACCTCTTTGCATGGGACCAACATAGCGGATTATGGTATTCGTGCCTAGTTAAATGATGAATTCCCTATATATTTCAATATGTTTATTGCTGCACTGCAAAAGCGTGGGTTTCGCGTCGAGAGAACTTGACAGCGTGCGCCTTCCTGCGCATGTAAAGCACTTTGAAAAACCACGCCGAATCATTACGAAAGAATCCCTATGGTCTCCGCCGCCGAACGCCTCGCCCAGAACATGAATTTCAGCATGCTGGGCCGTGCGACCGAACTCAAGGCCCGCCTGCTGTGTGTGCTGGGCGCGCTCATCGTCTACCGCCTCGGCACCTACATTCCCATTCCCGGCATCGACCCGCTGGCGCTGCAACAGATCTTCGAGCAGCATCAGGGCGGCGTGCTTGGCGTGTTCAACATGTTCTCCGGTGGTGCGCTGGGCCGTATGACCATTTTCGCGCTGGCGGTGATGCCCTACATTTCCTCCAGCATCATCATGCAGCTGATGTCGGTGGCCGTGCCGCAACTGGCGCAAATGAAAAAAGACGGTGAAGCAGGCCGCCGCAAGATCAACCAGTGGACGCGCTACGGTACGCTGGTGCTGGCGCTGTTCCAGTCCTACGGCATCGCGGTGGGGCTTGAAGGCATGCAGGGCCCGAACGGTTCGGCCGTCATCAACCCCGGCCTGTTCTTCGAAGTGACCACCATGATCACCCTCACCGGCGGCACCATGTTCCTGATGTGGCTGGGCGAGCAGATCACCCAGCGCGGCATCGGGCAGGGCATCTCGCTCATCATCTTCACCGGCATCATTG
>QFOX01000002.1 GCA_003241645.1 Azospirillum brasilense
GAATTTGCCCACCACGCCCTTGGCGCGCAGCATCTGCGTCACGGTCAGTACCAGGTCGGTCGCGGTGGTGCCTTCGCGCAGCGCGCCGGTCAGCTTGAAGCCGATCACTTCGGGAATCAGCATGGAAACCGGTTGGCCCAGCATCGACGATTCGGCCTCAATGCCGCCCACGCCCCAGCCAAGCACGCCCAGGCCGTTCACCATGGTGGTGTGGCTGTCGGTGCCCACGCAGGTGTCGGGGTAGGCCATGGTTTCACCGTTCTCGGTCTTGGTCCACACCACTTTGGCGAGGTATTCGAGGTTCACCTGGTGGCATATGCCGGTGCCCGGCGGCACCACGCGGAAATTGTCGAACGCCTGCTGGCCCCAGCGCAGGAACGCATAACGCTCCATGTTGCGTTCCATCTCGATCGCCACGTTCTCGGCGAAGGCGTCTTTGCTGGCGTATTTATCCACCATCACCGAGTGGTCGATGACCAGATCGACCGGGGAGAGGGGGTTGATCTTCTTGGCGTCGCCACCCATGGTGGCCACCGCGTCGCGCATGGCGGCAAGGTCCACCACGGCGGGCACGCCGGTGAAATCCTGCATCAGCACGCGGGCAGGGCGGTAAGCAATGTCATGCGGCTCGTTCTTCGTTTGCAGCCATTTGCCGAAGGCTTCGATGTCGGCCTTCTTCACGGTGTTGCCGTCTTCATGGCGCAGCAGGTTCTCCAGCAGGATCTTCAGCGAGAAAGGCAGGCGCGAGAAATCCACGCCCATGGCGGCACCCGCCGCGGGGATCGAATAGGCGCTGTAGGTCTTGCCAGCGGCCTGCAGGGTGGTTTTTGCCTTGAAGCTGTTTTCTGTGCTCATGATTTCCAATCCTTTTGTGTTTTTTGGATGTTGTAGTTTCTACGCGAATAGTCTTAAGAAACGGATAAGCCTGCGCAACCCTAATGCGTAGCAACCCTGTATCTTCACCGATTTTCCCCGTGGCCGTGGATGAAAAGCGACAATCTGCAATTGCAAGAGCTTGCCTGCGCCCGCGACGGGGCGTGGGTGCTGCCGCCCATCACCCAGCAATTGCGCGCGGGCGAGGTGCTGCTGGTGAGCGGCCGCAACGGCTGCGGCAAATCCACCCTGCTGAAAACGGTGGCCGGGCTATTGCGGCCCGCCAGTGGTGACGTGCTGTGGAATGGCGAGCCTCTGCGCGCGCAGGCGGGCTACCCGGCCAATCTGGTCTACATCGGGCATAAGCGCGGGGTGGAGCCATCGCTTTCCGTTTTGGCACATGTCAAGTTTTGGGCGAAGGCCTTCCGCCAGCAGGAGCTGATCGAGGCGGCGCTGCATTATTTCGACCTTGAGGATATTGCACACACCCCGGTGCACCAGCTTTCCGCCGGCTGGCAGCAGCGCGTGGCGCTCACGCGGCTCATTGCCCAGCCGGGCAGCCTCTGGCTGCTGGACGAGCCGACCCAGAACCTGGATGCGGATGGGCTGAACCTGCTGCATTCACTCATGCAAACGCGAAGCGAGCAGGGCGGCATCATCATGCTGGCCAGCCATGTGCCGCTGGAAGGTGAGCGGGTGCGCCAGCTGGACCTGAATACACTCACGCAGCAGGGAGGGATTGATGATCTCCATGCTCACTAGAGAGTTAAATTGTTACTTTAAGAGTTTCAAGGAAATAATTGTAATATCAATGTTATTTCTAAGCATAACCTTGGTGGCGCCGTTCACGTTCAGTGCCCAGGCCGGGCTGCCGGATGGGGTGGCGGGGGCCATGCTGTGGGTGGCGTTGCTGTGCGCCGTGCAAATGGGGGCCAGCCAAAGCTGGCAGCGCCACGCCGAATCGGGTGAGCTGGAACTGCTGCCGCTGCTGCCATGGATGCTGGAATCCACCGTGATGGCCAAAAGCCTAGCATTCTATCTGGTGCTCATGCTGCAGCTCGCCATCATCCTGCCGGTGGCGGGGCTGTGGCTGGGGCTTAGCAGCGGGCAGTGGGGGCAGGTGCTGCTGGGGCTGGCTGCGGGCGGGCTTGGGCTCACATTCCTGTGTCAGATGGCCGCAGGCCTCATGGCGGGATACCGCAAAACCGGGGCGCTGATGGGGCTGATCGTGCTGCCATTCGCGCTGCCGATCCTGATATTCGGCGCGGGCTATACGGCGCAAAGTGAATTGTGGAGCGAGCATCTGGTGTTCATGGTCAGTTACGCCATTTTCCTGTGGCCGCTGCATTGCTTCGCGGTGGCGGCCAGCCTGCGCAATGGCCATTAGCCATTGAGAGTGTCTGCAGGGCGCACGACGAAACCCAAGGAAACCTGCCATATCACCCATCCATCTCTTGTCGCATAATATGTATTATGGAAAATTGGGATGGGCTAATCGAACCATATATCGAACCATATAGGTTTCTTACGTCGCACCCGGCAAAGCTTGGGTTCCACGGGGGTATCCATGAGCAACCAAGTCTTTCGTTCTTTCAACAATTCCTGCAACGGCCTGAAGACCGCCTGGCGCGAGGATCATTCCTTCCGCAACGCGGCCATCCAGTGCGCGGTCGCGTTCATCGTCGCCACCGGCATGTATTTCACGCACCATATCGGCATCTTCTATTGGCTGATCCTCATTGGCGCGATCATGCCCATTCTGATCGTTGAGACCATCAACACCGCCATTGAAGCCGTGACCGACAAAGCCAGCCCCGAACGCCACCCGCTGGCCAAAAAAGCCAAGGATATCGGCAGTGCTGCGGTGCTGTTGACCCGCGTGTATGCGGTGCTGTGCTGGGCGGTGGTGCTGGTGAAACAGTGGGTCTAGCGGGCTAATTCGGCGGCTGCGCCCTGCTCTGCGCTGCGTTGTTGCTCCAGTTTCTCAGCGAACGAACGCGTCATGACTGGGGCGGCATGCGGCACGCCAGCGGGTGTGCCGGCCTCCGCCTTCGCGGCTAGCTGGTTGGCCTGCTCAGCTGCTTTGTAGGCCTTCGGCGCCGTAAATAATGCAGAACATGCGCCGAAAATGGCGATGTCCCATTTCAGGTTGCTGGGCGAGAACACGGCCTTTGCCGCCGCGGCCAAGGGCGTTTTCAGCACCACGGTGCGTACGGCCGTTTCCGCGAGCGACCAGCCCACCGTCCACACGGCGGTTTCTTTCACCGCGGCTTTGGTGGCTTCCCATACGGGGTTTTTCGGGGTCGGTGTGGTTGCATCGCTCATCCATGCACTATATCCGGTTCGGCCACGCCCTAATGTGACGCTTTTATGAATCCTGCACCGTTACCATCCCGCTGGCCGACACATGAATGCGCATGCCGTCATACGCGGCGATCACGCCGGGTGGCAATTGGGCGCTGAGCGTGTGGTATTCCAGCTCATGGGCCATATGGGTCAGCACGGCCAGCTTAGGCTTGTGCCGCGTGATCCAGCATAGCGCCTGCTCCAGATGCGCATGGGTCGGCGCTGGCTCGTAGCGCAAACAATCCACAACCCAAACATCAAGCTTATCAAGAAGTTGAAGCGATTGTTCGGGGTAGTTATTCACATCCGGCGAATAGGCAATATTTTCAACGCGATAGCCATAACTCTTCTGCCATCCATGGTTCTGCAAGAACGTTAGAAAATCTAAATTACCTACTGAAAATGATGAATATTCATCTATCTCTTGAAGTTCCAGTGAAGGACGAAACCAGACCTTATCCTGTGCCGGAGCATGAAACGCGTAATGAAAGCGCTGGGTGAGTTCCTGCGCCACTTCCGCCGGCGCATAAACAGGCAGCGCCCCGCCCCGGTGGAAGTTGAATGCCCGCGCGTCGTCCAGCCCGTGGCAATGGTCGGCATGGGCATGGGTGTAGAGAATAGCATCCACGGTCGCGAGGTTGGCGCGCAACGCCTGTTGGCGCAAATCGGGGCTGGTATCGACCAGCACGGTCTGGCCCGCCCCC
Organism: Azospirillum brasilense; assembly: GCA_003241645.1. Classification (GTDB taxonomy): domain Bacteria; phylum Pseudomonadota; class Alphaproteobacteria; order Rickettsiales; family UBA3002; genus QFOX01. The sequence goes on from QFOX01000002.1 coordinate 3,924, forward strand.
TCGATCAGGATGGACGAACGCGTGCGGTGGTTGCGCGGGTCGGGCGAGCGGCAGGTGGCGCATTGGCAGCCGATCAGCGGCACCCCGCCGGAAGCCCCGCAGCCCAGAATGGTAAGGGTGATGTCATGTGCAGGCATGCCCCGAGCTTAGGCACCGGCCCGATAAAAATCCAAGTGGAATAAGAGATTCCTAACCATTGCGCGCTACGCTGGGCTCATGCGTGTGCTCGTTTGCCTACTATTGCTGGCCGGTGCTGGTTACTGGGGTTGGTCCCACTACGTGAATGTGGTGACCTACCCGCCGGGCGTGCGGGTGGCCGCATTGCCCAGCCAGCTGCCCACCAGCAAAGCGCCGTGGATGAAGGGCGAATACCGCATGACCCCCCTCGCCAGCTTTTCGCTGGATGCCAAACTGCTTAGCCGCAAACGCTACAGCGACCGCGGGGCCGAGATCGCGCCGATCGACCTCGCCCTTGGCTGGCGCGCGCTGTCCGACCAGGCGGTGGTGGACCAGCTTCGCATCAGCCAGGTGATGCGGTTCTGGCAATGGCGCACCCGCGGCAACAGTTGGCCCGCGCCACGCGCCGAGATCGAATCGGGCGGCTCGAACATGCATATCATTCCTGCGAATGCGGTGGTCGAAGACGCGATCATGGCCTTCAAGCGCGGCGAGATCGTGCATCTCGAGGGGTATCTGGTGCGGGTGGATGGGCCGAACGGCTTCCAATGGAACAGTTCGCTGAGCCGCAGCGATACGGGCAATGGCGCCTGCGAGCTGTTCTGGGTGGAGCGCGCAGCGCCCTCTCCCCGTTAAACGGGCGTTACCTTGCTGAATAAGCGATAGAAATTCTGGGTGGTCGCGGCGATGACCTCCGCCTCGCTCACGCCTTTGACCTGCGCCAGTGTGCGTGCGGTAATGGCGGTAAAGGCCGGCTCGCAGGGTTTGCCGCGGTGCGGCTCGGGCGCGAGGTACGGCGCATCGGTTTCCACCAGCAGTCGGTCCAGCGGCACGTCGCGCACGGCGTCGCGCAGTGCCTGTGCCTTTTTGAAGGTGAGAATGCCGGAGCAGGAAATGTATCCACCTAATTTCAATGATTCTTCAGATAGATATTTCGTTGAGCTAAAGCAATGGATAAGGAAGCGGAACGGCCCGTTCGCATGTTCTTCCTGTAGAAGTTCAACCGTTTCCTCATCCGCATCGCGGCTATGGACGATCACCGGCAGGTCCAGCTGCCGGGCCACGCGGATGTGCCGGCGGAACAGCTCGCGCTGGATGGCGCGGGGGCTGTGCTCATAATAATAATCCAACCCCGTTTCACCAATGCCGATGACCTTGGGGTGGTTGGCTTCGGCCAGCAATTCCGCCTCACTGATGTCCTCGTGCGGCTCTGCCTCGTGCGGGTGCACGCCGATGGAGCAATAGATCTCGGCAAACCCCTCGGAAAGCGCCTTTACCTGCGGAAAATCCGCCCGTTTGGTGGCGATGGTCTGGAACAGGCCCACCCCGGACTGTTTCGCGCGTGCAATAATGCCCAACGTATCGGCAAGCTCAGGGTAGTTTAAATGACAATGGGAGTCGACAAGCATGGAATGATTCGTACTATAGCATTTATGAAATTCGAACAAAAATTGCTGCTTAGCCTGATTTTTGCGATTTCCTCGTCAGCTGCGTGGGCTGCGGGCCAGTTCGGTTCATTCGGCGCGGTCGAAGGCCGTTACCTCACCAAACATGCCGTGAGCAGTTTCAGCAAAGGCGAAACGCGCGTGTTCGACACATTGCAGCTAAGCCACGAGCTTGGAAAATACAGCATCGCCCTGACCTTGCACTTTGATTATGACGTGAAATGTGAACTGGAAGGCAGCACCAGCCTGAGCGAGAGCGGCAGTAAGACCGTTCTCACCTATACCGACGAGGATGCGTGCAGCCTGCAACTGCTGGTGGATGATACGGAAATTACCGTGTCCGACCCCGAACATAGCTGCGCCAGCTATTGCGGCATGGGCGGTACGTTCGACGGGGCAAGCTTCAGCCGCGCCGGTCGCCTGCCGTTGCAATAAGTTAGCGCCGCCGGTCGTTGCGGTGCAGGAAGAAGCGCACCTGCCGTTCGGCGGTGCCGACCAGGCTGAACAGGATCACCCAGAACAGCACCGCCACCCCAAGGGTAATGACCAGGCTCGGCTCTTCTGGAATGCGCAAGGATTCCGCCCAGCTCTGGCTGTTCAGGCGGGCCAGCAACCATTCGGCCGGCAGCAGGAAATAATGCAGCAAAAGCCCAAGGAACGCGCCAAGAAAGGCTTTGACCTGTTCCATGGCTTACGCCGCCTCTTCCACCACAAGGCGCGGGAACACACCCTCGGGCTTGGGCAATGGCGTGCCCGGCTTCAGGGCAAATTCCGCCGTTAAGTGTTTGAACAGGCGCTGGTCCTTCGGCACGGCGAGCTGGTCGAGCAGCTTCTCTGCCGCGCCGGGGGTGAAGGGCTGCAGCATGATGGCAATGCAGCGGATGGATTCGGCGAGGTAATACAGCACCGATTCCATGCGGGCGGGGTTTTCCTTCTTCAGCTTCCACGGGGCTTCGCGGTCGATGTATTCGTTGGCGCTGCTGGCCATGGCGAGGATGGCCCCGGTCACCTCACCGAATTTGCAGCGCTGCATCTGCTCGCGCGCCGAGGTGGGCGTGCCCGAATTGGTCACCCGCACCAGCTCCATCAGGGCCGTGTCGGCCTCGGTCAGGGTGGCGGTGTCGTTGTTCGGCACGTTGCCGTCGCAGTTCTTGGCGATCATGCTCAGCGTGCGCTGCGCCAGATTGCCGATGTTATTGGCGAGGTCGGCGTTGATGCGGTCGAACATGGCCTGGCGGCTGAAATTGCCATCCGAGCCGAAGGGCACTTCGCGCAGCAGGAAATAGCGGGTCTGGTCCAGCCCGTAGCGCTCCACAAGGTGGGTGGGCGACACCACGTTGCCGAGCGATTTACTCATTTTTTCGCCTTCGATGGTCCACCAGCCATGCGCAAAAATGCGCTGCGGCACGGGCAATTTCGCGCTCATGAGGAAGGCGGGCCAATACACGGCGTGGAACCGCACGATGTCCTTGCCCACCATGTGCAGCCCGGCGGGCCAGAATTTCTGGTATTCGGGCGATTGCTGGTCGGGGTAGCCCACGGCGGTGAGGTAGTTGGTCAGCGCATCCAGCCACACATACATGATGTGTTTCTCGTCGCCGGGTACGGGCACGCCCCATTTGAACGTGGTGCGCGAAATGGACAAATCGTGCAGGCCGCCTTCGACAAAGCGCATGATCTCGTTGCGGCGCGATTCCGGCAGGATGAAATCCGGGTGGGCCTTGTAATAATCCAGCAGCGGCTGCTGGTATTTGCTGAGTTTGAAGAAGTAGCTCGGCTCCTCCACCCATTCCACTTCGGCGCCGGTGGGGGCTTTGCCCTCCACCAGTTCGGATTCGGCGTAGAACGCTTCGTCGCGCACCGAATACCAGCCGGAATAGCTGCCCAGATAGATGTCGCCGCTGGCTTCCAGCGCCTTCCACATGGCTTGTGCTGCCGCGATGTGGCGCGGCTGCGTGGTGCGAATGAAATCGTCGTTGCTCAGCTCCAGCACCTCGTTCATGTGGCGGAAATGCTCCGACACTTCGTCCACGAAGTCATGCGGCGGCACGCCGGCATTCTTGGCGGATTTCTCGACCTTCTGGCCGTGTTCGTCGGTGCCGGTGAGGAATTTCACCTCGGCCCCGTCCAGCCGCATGAAGCGCGCCAGCGCATCGCACGCCACGCTGGTGTAGGCATGGCCGAGATGCGGCTTGTCGTTCACGTAATAGATGGGGGTGGTGATGTAATAACTGTCGGTGCTCATTGGATCTCTGCTTTTAAAAGTCGGATACGTTCGTGGGTGTGTTCAAGCTGGCAGATCAGGTTGGCGGTGTTCGCGCCGCTGCCGCCGGTGTAGCCGTAATACACGCGGTCGCAATCCGCGTCGCGATAGGCGGTGAAGGCCGCGTGGCTGGCTTTCAGCTTCGCTTCCTGCACCGCGAACATGGAATCGGGTTCATCGGCACGCATGCTTGCGTCGGTGTCGCGCGCCGCGGCAAGCTGTTCATTCATGAATGCATCCAATGCGCCTTGTTCGGCCTTCAGCTTGCCGCTCAGGCAGTCATTTACATCGAGATTCGTGGCGTTCGGCGCATCCACACAGGCGCGCCACAGCGATTCCTGCGCGTTCGCGCTGGTAGCGAACATCAGGCAGAACAGTACAGTGAACAGGTAGGGTGTTGCGCGCATAGGTCCAGCCTTGGTGAGTGAGGCACCGTTGTGCCACCGGCGGTGGGTGCGGTCAAGCAGCGGCTGGGAATTGCTGGGTCAGCCGCGCGGGGTCCAGCATCAGCCGCACGGTGGTGCGCTTGTCGAGGTTGTAGGTATCCGTCAGGTGAATGAGGCTGCGCGCCGAGGCCATCCAGTTCTGGCGGGCGGCAAAGCCGCTGCTGCTGGCGATGGCGGCGATGAGTTCGGCATCACCCCGGAAAATGGGCTGCGCATCGTTCTGGTGCGGATAGAGGCTGATGCGGTGCATGGCCGTATCCCACGCATGTAGCAGCATGGCCCAGCCCTCGGGCGATTTGATGGCAGCCGCACTGTCGGTGAATTTGGCGCGCTGGCTATCGGTGGCGTTTGGGGCCAGCGCCTTCAGCCAGCCCTGGTAATGCGCCAGCGTGTCGTGCTTATGCAGGGTGATGGCAAGGCCCGGCGAGCCCTGCGCCAGCGCATAGAGCGCGGCATAGTCCGTCACCTCGATATGCGGGGCGACGGTGTTGAGTACCCTCTCGAAGGATGGGCGGTCGGGCACATCCAGCAGGAACTGGCGGCAGCGCGAACGGATGGTGGGCAGGATCGCCCCCGGCTCGTGGCACACCAGCAGCAGCAGGGCCTGCGCGGGCGGCTCTTCCATGATCTTCAGCAGCGCGTTGGCGGCGTTGTTGTTCAGTTGGTCCACCGCATCCACGATCACCACGCGCCATGCGCCCTCGGCGGGTGTCAGGCTCATGAAGCTGGGCACTTTGCGTGCCTCCTCCACCGAGATCTGGGATTTTTCGGTCTGCTTCTTGGGGTCGTAGGCGGGGCTAAGGCTCAACAAATCGGTGTGCGAGCCGCCCGCAATGCGCCGGAACAGCGGATCATCCGCGCCCATCTGCATGCCGTGGCTGGGTGCCGCCGGGGCGCTGGGTTCGGGCGCATCGCCGAATAGCGAGAAGCCGCCCTGCTCTTCCTGCGACGGTGCGGCAGCGCTCAGCGCGCCTTGCGAGAGGATATAGCGCGCCATGCGGTACGCGAACGTGGCCTTGCCGATGCCTTTCGGCCCGGTGATGAGGTAGGCGTGGTGCAGGCGGCCCGCATCAAAATCCTGCTGGAAACGGGCTTGCGCCGCGTCGTGCCCGAACAGGTCGGGGTTCTCACGCGGCGGCAGAATCTGTAATTCGTCCTTCTTGGCCATGGCTAAGCTGTAATGCTTTCCCACAGATCATGCCAGTGCGGATTTTTCGATTCGATGAGCGCCATTTTTTGTTGGCGTTTGTACTTCTTCAATCGCTTCTCACGATGGATCGCTTGGGCCATTTCCTCATGGATTTCGTAATATACCAGCATTGTTACATCATGCGTATGGGTAAAGCCCGGCAGCAGATGTTCGCGATGCTGGTAGATGCGTTGCACAAGATTGGAGGTGACGCCTACATACAAGGTGCCGTGCCGGCGGCTGGCGAGGATGTAGGTGGCGATGCACTCTTTCATGTCATTCCCCGAGTTTGCGTGAGCAAACTATAGGGGAATCCAAATGAATCCAAGATGGATCGCCCTATAATCGCTAACGCGATTCGGGCGATGACGTAACGGGCTGCAAGGCAAGGCCGAAGCGGCGGTTAAGCACAGCGATGATGCTGGCATGCACGGCTTCCGGCGTGGTGCTGGCATCCACGGTAAGGAAGCGTTGCGGATGCGCCGCCGCGCGCGCAAGGAATGCCTCGCGCAGGCGGGTGTGGAAGGCCACGCCCATGCGCTCGAAGCGCGATTCGGCCTCGTTACCGCGGGCGGTGGCGCGGGCCAGCCCGGTTTCGGCGGGCAGGTCCAACAGCAGCGTACAATCCGGCGCGAAATTGCCGAACAGCTGCGCATAAAGCTGGTCGAGCCACGCGGTGCCCACGCCTTTGACCACGCCCTGATACACGTAGGTGGAATCGTAGAACCGGTCGCACAGCACCCATGAACCCGCGGCCAGTGCGGGTTTGATGTGGGTCTGCACATGGTCGTAGCGCGCGGTCATGAACAGCAGCGCTTCGGTGGTGGCGTCCCACGCATCCACCGCGCCGCTGACGACCAGCCCGCGAATGGCCTCGCCGCCGGGGCTGCCGCCCGGTTCACGCGTGGTGCGCACGCCAATGCCTGCGTCGGCCATGCTTTGCGCCAGCCATTTGAGTTGCGTGGATTTGCCCGCCCCTTCGCCGCCTTCGATGGTGATGAAGCGCGGGCTCGCCATGTGCCTACATGCCCAGGTAGCGGCCCATGCGGCCGAACAGCCCAAGGCGCGCGACGGATTCGGTCGCCACCAGCGGTACTTCCTTGGTCGCACCGTTGGGCAGGGTGATCTTCAGCGTGCCCACTTCAGCGCCCTTCTCGACCGGCGCGCTCAGCGGGCCGGTATAGTTCGCGGTCATGGAGATCTTCTCTTTGCCCATGCGGCCAATGCTGAGGATGACCGGCTCTTTCACTGCCAGGCCCACCGACTGGGCTTCGCCCATATAGACCTTGGCCTGTGCGACCGGCTTGCTGGGGGTGGCCAGCGCCACTTCTTCAAAATTGCGGAAGCCCCAGGTGAGCAGCTTTTTGCCTTCCTCGGCGCGGGCGGCTTCCGAATCCAGCCCGTTAATGACGAGGATCAGGCGGCGGCCGGTGGCCATTTCTTTGGCCGACAGCGTGATGCCATAGCCCGCCGCTTCGGTGTGGCCGGTCTTGAGGCCATCCACGCCCAGCGGCTTGTCGTTCAGCAGCAGGTTGCGGTTGTATTGGCGAATGCCGTTATAGGTAAATTCCGGCTCGCTGAAATAGTGGTAGAATTCGGGGAAGTCGCGCACCAGCGCCACGCCCAGCAGGGCCAAGTCATGCGCGGTGGTGTAATGGTCCACATGCGGCCAGCCGCTGGAATCCACGAAGTGCGAATCCTTCATGCCCAGTTTCTTGGCGGTGTCGTTCATGATCTGCGCGAAGGCTTCTTCCGAACCGGCAAGGCCTTCGGCGGCGGTCACGCAGGCATCGTTGCCCGACTGCACGGAAATACCCATGATGAGTTCCGACAGCGGGATCTGCCCGTGCAGCGGCACGAACATTTTGCTGCCCTGCATGCGCCATGCGTTCTCGCTGACGGTGAACTGGCTGTCCAGCGCCACGCTGCCCTGCTTCAGGCGATCGAAGATGATGTAGAGCGTCATCATCTTGGTCATGCTGGAGGGATACATCTTCGCGCCCGAGGCCTTCTCGGCCAGCACCGTGCCCGAGTTATAGTCGATCAGCATCATGTGGCTGGCGGCGGTTTCCAGCTGCGAACCATCTGCCGTGGTGACGGCGGTCTTCGCGCCCTGCTCGCGCAGGCTGGTATCGGGCGTTTCATCCGCCGCGACGGGTGCGGTGGTGGTGGCGTCCTGCGCCATAGCGTGCATGGGCTGCACCGCCAGAAGGGTGGCAGCAAAAAGGGCGATCAACGAAGGCTTCATGGTATTCCTGTGCGGTGTGCGTGGTAACGGATGTTCTAATTATGCTCGGAAACGAGCTTGGCATCAGCTACACCCATCTGGTGCGCACGTTCAAGCATTTCGAGCGCCGCGTCCTCATTCACGAACGGTCCCAGCCGAACGCGATAAATTGGCAACCCTCCAACGTTCGCGGGCGACAGGCTGGCTTCCGCCACGTCGGCAAAACGCTTCTGCATGGCCATGGCGTTCTGCTGGTTCGAGAACGCACCCAGCTGCACATAGGCCGTAATGCCGGGCGGGATATTCGGTGGTGGCGGCTCGGGCCGCGGTGGCATGGCCGCAGGAGGAGCTGCCGTGCTGATCGCCATGGGCGGATCGACCGTGACCGGATTCATGGGAGCCATGGAAGGTGCGGGTGTTGCTGCCACGACGGGGGCGGCGCTGCTGCCCGGCGGCGGAAGCGTCGCGGGCGGCATGGTGGCACTGCTCATGGGCGAAGTGGCTATTACAGGCGCCATGGCTACCGGCTCCGGCCCGGGTACGCTCATGGGTGCGGGCTCCGCATTCGCCGAGGAGATCGGGCTCACGCGGTCCCACACGCTGGATTGCGGGTCGGGGTTGCCGGTGGGTGGCACGTCGCTCACCTGAATGGATTCATCCATGGGCGACTGGTTCGCATATTGCGTGTCGCTGGCCGACTGGCCGATGACTTCGCTGGCCAGATCGATCTCGCCCGGCTCGCGGCCTTGCGACAGCAGTTCGGCGAAGCGGTTCGATTCGGCGGGCATGTATTCCACGCGCACCTTGCCGACGCCGTCGCGCAGCATGCCAATATCTTCGGCGGCGGCCTTGCTGAGGTCGATGATGCGGTTATGCGCGAACGGCCCACGGTCGTTGATGCGCACAAAGGTGGATTTGCCGGTCTTCAGGTAGGTCACCCGCACGATGGACGGCATGGGAAGCGTGGTGTGCGCCGCGGTGCGGTCATGCGTGCTGAAGCGCTCGCCATTGGCGGTTTTGCCGCCATGGAAGCCGGGGCCATACCAGCTGGCCATGCCCTCTTCCGCATAATCCGGCTGGTAGCGTGGCACGTAGGTCTTGCCGCCCACGGTGTAGGACTGGCCAAGTTTTACGGTGGGGTGCAGCTTGCGCTTGCCGTCGGCCGAGAAACCGGGAACCCCGGCGGTGGATTCTTCGCGGCCGCTATAGGTCGGCCGGTCGGAGCTGCTACCGCCGCAGGCGCTGAGCGCCAGCATGGCGGCCATGAGAAGGAGATGGGAAGTACGCATGAAATTCAAATCCTATTCAGCCAGCGCGTTGGAGAGCAGACCCACCGAGGTCGCAAAATAGCGCGAGCGGTTCCAGTGCAGCAGCACATGGTAGTTATCGTAGACGAGGTAAGCCCCCTCGTCCGGCGTGCCGGGATACATGACGTACGCCGGGGTGGTATCGTAGCCGGGCAGCGCCTTGCCGTTGGCGGCTTTTACGCCGCGGGCGCGCCAGTGCGACAGCGGGTGCGCGGCATAGAGATCGGCCTCGGCCTCGGGGAAGCCTGCGGGCAAGTTGACCGCCACACCCCACGGGGTGGATCTGTTCCAGCCCTCCTGCGACAGGTAATTGGCGATGGAGGCCAGCGCATCCGGCACGGAATTCCAGATGTCGCGGTGGCCGTCGCGGTTCCAGTCCACGGCGTATTTCAGGTAGCTGCTGGGCATGAACTGGCAATGGCCCATGGCGCCCGCCCACGAGCCGGTCAGGGCCGAGCCCATGATCTGTTCTTCCTGCGCGATGCGCAGCGCGTTGAGCAGTTCTTCGCGGAAGAAGCTGGCGCGGCGGCCTTCATAGGCCAGCGTGGCCAGCGAGCGCACCAGCGAGAAATTGCCTTTATTAGCGCCGAATTCAGTTTCAATGGCCCACAGCGCCACAATGGTCTGCGCGGGCACGCCGTATTTACGGCTGATGGCGGTGAGCGTGTCGCGGTATTGCACCATCAGCGCCCGGCCTTTCTTGATGCGGCGCGCATTGACCACATTGGTGCGGTATTGCGAGAAGGTGATCTTGCCTTCGGGCTGCTTGCGGTCCAGCCGCACCACGGTGTCGTTCGGGGTAATGTTGGCGAGCGATTCATTCACGATGGCGGGCGAAATACCCTTGCTGATCGCTTCTTTTTTGAAGTCTTCCAGCCACAGTGCGAACGGCTGGCTGGGTGGCAGAATGGCAGGCTGGGCCTGCGGTTGCGGGCGGCGCACCACCGGGCGTTTCGCTGGAGCTACCGGGGCCGGAGCCGGCTGAGTGGTGGCAACTTCGGGCACCGCAACGCCCACGCGGGCGAACGGGTCGCGCTGACCGGGGATTTCCGCATGCGCAATGGATACCGAGAAACTCAGTAGCACCAGCAGGCCAGCGACCATGAATCCACGCCACGTCATGCAGCGAACTCTCCATCGTTGAACGGGACGAGAGTTATGGCCCGCCCCCGCCATGGCAGCAAGCCCAATTGCCGGGTGCGGCGCAGCAACCCCTTTTTCCATCGCAATCCAAGTGGCTTAGTGCTAGCGTTGCTTGTGGAAAACATGCCGGAATCCTTCACATACCCCGAGCGGCTGGTCGAAGCCGATGCACTCGCCGCCCTGCCCCAGCTGGTGGCGCGCCATGGGCTGGGCGCGCGCCTGCTGTTGGTGTGCGACGATGCCACATGGGTGGCCGCGGGCGAAGCCTGCGTGGCCACGTTGGCGGCGCATACGGTGCAGGTGCATTCGCTGGGCCGTGCGGTGAAAGCAAGTGTGACGAATGCCGAAGCGGTGGCGGAATCTGCACGCGCCATGCAGGCCACCGGGCTGGTGGCGGTGGGCAGCGGCACCCTCAACGATATTACCAAATACGCGTCGTTGCTTGCCGAGCTGCCGTATCTGGTGGTGGCCACGGCCGCGTCCATGAACGGCTACAGCTCGGCCAATGCCAGCCTCGAGGTGCAGAACCACAAGCAATCCTTCGCGGCGCGGCCGCCCAAGGCCGTGCTCGCCGACACGCGCGTGGTCGCCCACGCGCCCAAACGCCTGACGCGCGCGGGCATTGGCGACACGCTGTGCCGCAGCACCGTGGCGGCCGATCGCTACCTGAGCCATGTGGTGTTCGGCACGCCGTTCGAGCGTGACATTTTCGAGCGGTTGCGCGCCCACGAGCCATGGCTGCTGGCCAATGCCGCGCTGACGAAGGAAAGCAGCCTGCCCTTCGCCCGCACGCTGATGCTGGCGCTGCTGGATGCGGGCGACGCCATGACCGAAGCGGGCAGCAGCGCGGTGGCAAGCCAGGGCGAACACATGATCGCGCACACGCTGGAGCTGCTTTATGGCGGCGAGCTGCGTGATATCCTGCATGGTGAGTTGGTGGCGGTGACTACGGTGACCATGGCGCATTTGCAGCACAAAATGCTGCTGGGGCAGCTGAACCTGCGCCACCTGCCTCGCGAGCATGACGTGTTCCACCGCTTCTTCGGCCGCGAAGCGGGCAGCAAAATGATCGAGGCGTACGCCCAAAAGATCATTCCCGAAGACCGGGCCGAGGCGATGAACGAAACGTTCCAGCGCAACTGGCCGGACTTCAAGGCCGAGCTGCTGGCGCTGATGGTGCCTGCCAACGGCATCGAACGCATGTTCATGGAGGTGGGGCTTTCCACGAAGCCCGATGGGCTCGGCCTGATGCCCGACCGCTACAACGCGGCGATGAGCTACGCCTACCTGACGCGTGAGCGTTTCACCTTCCTTGACCTTGCGGCCATGAACGCACGCCGCGCCAGCGGGCTTTAGTTAAGGGGATGTTAATATTCTTCTGCTTTACTGGGTGAATGTCCGACACACCCGAGAAGCTGCTGGCTGCCCTGAACCGCGCGAATGAAGTGATCCGCCCCGGCGGGCGCATCGACCTTAATTTGCGCCATGGTGAAAAAATTGTCGATGCCCCAACGCAGGGCATTACCGGCTTCGGTGGGAAAGATTTCACCATTCTTGCGGTGGATGTGAACCATAACGGCAAACGCTCCGACCCCGAGGATCGCGTGGTGGTGGCAGCCGGTGGGGTGGTGTTCACCGCCAATATGCGCGGCGAACACACGGTATTGCAGGAAAACCCTGAGCTTGCCGCCCAAATCCAGCGCAGCTTCAGCAGGCTATCGGCCGATCTGGGTAACACCAGCGCGCGCGAGCTGGGCCAGCTGACCAGCACCGCCATTCGCGAGGCGAACGCGCAGGAAAAGAATAACGGGCCGGAGCGCTAGCCGCGGCCGCGATAGGTCTGCACGCCCTGTTCGGGCAGCCACACGCCTTCGGGCGGTTTCCCGGTTTGGAAGAACACATCGATGGGCATGCCGCCGCGCGGATACCAGTAGCCGCCAATGCGCAGCCATGCAGGCTCCAGCAGTTCCATGAGTTTTTTGGCGATGCCCACGGTGCAATCCTCGTGGAAGGCCCCATGGTTACGGAAGCTGTGCAGGTAAAGCTTCAGCGCTTTGCTTTCCACCATCCATTGCCGGGGAATATAGTCGATGACCAGATGCGCAAAATCCGGCTGGCCGGTGACCGGGCAAAGCGAGGTGAATTCCGGCGCGGTGAAGCGGATCACGTAATCCACGTTCGGGTGCGGGTTCTCTACGCGCTCCAGCACCGCCTCTTCCGGCGAGTTGGGCAGCGGGGTCTGTTTGCCAAGCTGGCTGACATTCGGGGTCGTGCTCATGCGCCCTCTGTTAGCAGAACTGCATGGCCCGTCAATCGCGGCGGGCAACGCGCTCATACGCCAGATCGACCAGTTTGCCCTCAAGATAGGCGGATTTAAGCGCCTCGGCCGGAATCTTGTGGTGCGGCACGTCCTTATCCGGGTGGATGCGCACCGGCTCGTTCAGGTCCTTGAACTTCCCATCCAGCGTGCGCAATTCCGTGATGACGGTCTGCATATGCGCGGCCAGCTCCGGCGTCAGCTGGCGCAGGCAGTAGCGCCCGTCGCTTCCCTGTGGCGCATAGGCCGGGGCATCCGCCAGTTCCAGCAGTGCGTCGTGGGCGGCGCTGGCCGAATCGATCGCCTTTTTCAGCGCAAGCCGCATGGTGCGGGGTTTTTGCGCATAACGCAGATGTTCCGCAAGGTTGTTGTACATGCGGTAATTCTCGCTGATGCTTTTCGAGGTGGTGAGCAAGGCCCCGTTCTCTTTTTCGTGGTGCCAGACTTCCAGCGTGTCCAGCATGTGCCGCACTTCGATGTAGGCGCGGTTCACTTTGTTGAACGCATCGGAAACGATCACCGGGCTCATCTTGCATTCGTTGGTCGCCACATGTTCCACAATGTGAATGCCCGCCTGCGCGGTGGATACGGCCTGCGCAATGCGCTCGATCGCGGGGTTGGGGTGCCAGCTGTCGGAAAGCACGGGCGTGGTGACATAGACGCGGTACGTATCCAGCGCTTTCGCGCCATTTGCGGTGCGGCCCAGCTTTTCCGCCAGCGCGGGGAATTGCTCCTGCACCAGGTCGGGTGTGGGCAAATGCTGTGGTTTCAGGCGTATCATCATGCTCCCCCATCGTTCTATCGGGAGCCGCCGCGCCTTATGCCAGCGCTGGATCGATCATCCCGTTCTCGGCGAATCCCTTGTTGCGCAGGGCGCAGCTGTCGCAATGGCCGCAAGGTTTGCCGTTCGGTTGAGGGTCGTAGCACGACAATGTGTCAGAATAATGAAGGCCGAGGCGCAATCCTTCGCGAATGATCTCGCCCTTGGTCATGTGGATGATGGGGGTGTGGATGGTGATGTGCTGCTTGGCCTCCACCCCATAGGCGGTGGCGAGGTTGGCGGTGCGCTCGTACGCGGCGATGAAATCGGGCCGGCAATCCGGGTAGCCGGAATAGTCCAACGCATTGACGCCAATGAAAATATCGTAGGCTTTCAGCACTTCGGCCCAGGCCAGCGCGAAGCTGAGGAAAATGGTGTTGCGCGCGGGCACGTAGGTAATGGGCACGCCCTCGCCGATCTCATGCTCGGTGCGGTCCTTCGGCACGGCGATGTCATCCGTCAGGGCCGATCCGCCGAACAACCGCAGGTCGATGTCGGCAACCTTGTGCTGCACCACGCCCAGCTGCGCGGCCACGCGGCGGGCGGCCTCAAGCTCCTGCGCGTGGCGCTGGCCGTAGCGAAAGCTGAGGGCATAGACCGCAAAGCCCTGCTCCTTGGCCATGGCGAGGGTGGTGGCGGAATCCAACCCGCCGGACAATAAAAGGACTGCTTTTTTCTGGCTCATGGCTGGGCGTGTAGGCCATTTTTAGCCGCCGCACAAGTTCACAAAACTGTCATCATCCTGCCTGCACATATCCCCTATAGTGCGATACATGCCGGAAACCAAAAACAGTCCCGATAGCCCCGCCGACGGTAAGCACAATACCGGCGCGAAGATCGGCGTGGCGTTCGCGTTTGGTTCTGTGGGTGCGAAGCTTTGCTCGCCACTGCTTCTGCTGGATTTGAATGCACTCCTTCCCAAAGGCCTGACCACAGGCGAGAAGATCAAAACGACCTTCAGCCGCGAAATTTTGCGGTTGGCCTGGAAGCAGGCGGATCACTACATGCAAAAGGGTCACGATTTTTTAACAGCCAGCGTGCTGGCAACAAAATGGTACAGTGCTGCCTCGACGGTGGCGATGATCGGCCTTGGCACCGTGGGGTGGATGCGTGCGGATCGCATCGAGAACAGCTCGGACATTGTGAAGCACCCCATCACCTCCACCAAAATTCTGCTGGGCATGGAAGAGCCGAAAGAAAAGGCACCGGGCCAGCACACCGCTAAGCTGATGGCGCAACGCGACCAGCAACCCAGCGAGATACAACGATGACCATCGACCGCCAATTATTCACGCAGGAACAGCAGGCCGAACGTGCGCTGGAGCTCGCCGCGCAGGTGAAGGACGGCAGCGTGGATGCGCGCGCCGCGCAGCTTCAATTGATGGATACGTACGGCATGGGCCGCGTGCTTTCCGGTGTGCTGCTGCGGCAGGCCACGCGCGAACTGGAAGCAGCTTCCACCCCCAGCCGTTAGGCGATTCCCAGCATTTTGTGCGTTTGCAGCGACAGGCGGTAGCCCATGCGCTGCGTCAGCTGCTGCGCGTACTGCGTGTTGGCGCGGGTTTTCTCGGCGTCGCCCTCGTCCATCGGCTGCACATAGACCGGCACCGTGCTGCCCGCCTGCCCCACTTCCGGCACGGCATGATACGGGCCTTCCGCCGCGGTGACGATGAATTTCAGCGCATCCGCCCGGGCGAGCAGGTCGGGCCGCAGGGGGCCGTAGGGCGCTTTGGGCGAGCACACCACATTCACCGCATCCGGCAAGGGGCGCCAGAGCGTGCCGTTGGTTTCGATCTGCACACGAAAGCCCATATCCAGCAGCGCGGCGCAGAAGGGTGCAATGTTCTGGCGCAGCGGCTCACCGCCGGTGATGACCACGAGGTCGCGCACGCGCCTTCCCTGCTCCATCGCCGTGCTTTCCACCGCCGCCAGTAGTGCGCCCAGCGCATAGGGCGTGAAGCTCTCGAACTCGGTATCGCAGAAATCGCAGGCAAGGTTGCAGCCGCCCAGCCGCACGAACACCGAAGGCTGGCCCACGAACGGCCCCTCGCCCTGCAGGGTCGCGAAGATCTCCTGCACTTGCAGGGTCTGGCCATCACCCGTTTCCGGGGGGCGTTTGGGGTTTTGTCCATACATGACGCTGCTCCATACAACCATCCACCCCGTCATTCCAGCGAAAGCTGGAATCCATTTTTTGATGCAAGCTGGATTCCAGCTTTCGCTGGAATGACATATAAAAACTGCTATGCAGGCATCATGAAAAAGATACTAGAAACGAACAATAATCATCATTTGGACGATGCCGGGCTTGAGACCCGGCTGGTGCATGGCGGCATTCGCCGTTCGCATTTCGGCGAGGTATCCGAAGCGCTGTTCCTCAATTCCGGCTTCTGCTACGACGCGGCCGAGACCGCCGAGAAGCGCTTCAACGGGCAGGAGCCCGGCTACGTCTATTCGCGCTACAGCAACCCCAGCCTGGTGATGCTGGAAGAGCGCCTCGCCTTTCTGGAAGGGGCCGAGCGCGCCATCGCGGTGGCCAGCGGCATGGCGGCGGTCTTCGCCTCGCTCATGAGTGTGCTGAAGGCGGGCGACCGCGTGGTGGCCAACAAGGTGCTGTTCGGCTCGTGCCATTACATCATCACCGAGCTGCTGCCGCGCTTCGGCATTACCTATGAACTCGTCGAGGGTGGCGACCTTGCGGGCTGGGAAGCAGCGCTTGCTAAGCCCACGGCGGCGGTGTTCGTGGAATCGCCCGCCAACCCGACCCTGCAACTGACCGACATTGCGCATGTGTGCCGCTGCGCCAAACAGTCCGGCGCGATCGTCATCATCGATAACGTGTTCGCCACGCCGCTGTTCCAGCGCC
This sequence comes from Azospirillum brasilense, assembly GCA_003241645.1. Classification (GTDB taxonomy): domain Bacteria; phylum Pseudomonadota; class Alphaproteobacteria; order Rickettsiales; family UBA3002; genus QFOX01. The sequence continues at coordinate 20,124 of QFOX01000002.1, forward strand.
CGCTGGAGTTGGGGGCGGATATGGTCATCTATTCCACCACCAAATATTTCGATGGGCAGGGCCGCACGCTTGGCGGTGTCATCCTCGGCAGCAAGCAGCTGCTGGAAGAAAAGGTGCTGCCCTTCCACCGCCATACCGGCCCGGCGCTGAGCCCGTTCAATGCGTGGGTCATCCTGAAAGGGCTGGAAACGCTCGGCATCCGTATGGAGCGGCACGTGGCCAACGCCAAGCGCCTCGCCACCGTGCTGGAGGCCCACCCGGCCGTGGCGCGCGTGCATTACCCGGGCCTGCCCAGCTTCCCGCAATACGCGCTGGCCCAGCAGCAGATGAAAGAACCCGGCGCGCTGATGGCCATCGAATTCAAGGGCGGCAAGGAAGCGGCCTTCGCGTTCCTGAACGGGCTGCGCATCGTCAGCATCTCGAACAATCTGGGTGATGCGAAAAGTCTGGCCACCCACCCCGCCACCACCACGCACAGCAACCTGAGCGCTGAGGCGCGCGCCGCCATCGGCATTACGGATGGTATGGTGCGGCTTTCCGTGGGGCTTGAGAGCATCGCCGATCTGGAGCGCGACGTGCTGAACGCGTTGAAAGGCTAGCCATATGAAGCGCGCGCTGGGAACATGGGTGGTGAGCGTGGTGATGGCCTTCGCGGCGCAGGCCGCCAGCCTGCCGGTGACGGAGGCGACCATCTACACCAAGGGCGGCGAAGTGCCCTTCTCGCTGGAAGTGGCCGCCACGCCGGATGCGCGCATGACCGGGCTGATGAACCGCACCGACATGGGCAGCGAAGACGGCATGCTTTTCCTGTTCCCCAAGCCGCATGATTACGCGTTCTGGATGAAGAACACCGAGATCCCGCTGGATATTCTCTACATCAACGCCAAGCGGCGCATCGTGCATATCGAGCATAGCGCGACCCCGCACACGCTGACCGAGCGCGCCGCGGGCGAGCCGGTGGTATCCGTCATCGAGCTTGACGGTGGGCGCGCAAGCCGCGAAGGTGTCGCCGTTGGAGACCATGTGCGCTATGAACTTTCCCCCGAGATCACGACTCGCTAGCCTTGCTGCGGCGCTTTGCCTGCTGGCGCTTGTACACCCCGCCATGGCGCAGACCGCGGTGATCTTTGAGCGCACGAAAATCCGCATCGACCCCGTGGCAGTGGTGGTGCAAGCCCCGGCGAAAGACGGCGAACCAGCCCCCGCGCCGGAGCCGCGCCTGCCGGTGAATTACGACATTGAAGAACGCGGCGAAGAAGCGCTGCAGCTGGAATACATCCACACCCTCAACACCCTTACCGACAGCACGGGCGTGGCCATCGTGTTCAACCCGCCGGGCGTGGTGGCGCTGCCGCGCATGCAGGTCTTCACGCCGGTGGATGTGTTGTTCGTGGCGGAAGACGGCACCATCCTGCAGATCTACCCCGATGCAACACTCGGCACGCTGGACCAGGACGTGTACGCGAAAGATCCCGTGCGCGCCTTCGTGTTCCTGAAGGCGGGCGAAGTGGCGGCCAGGAACATCCGCCCGCGCGACATGATCGCGGGCACCATGTTCACCCCCGCCCCGCCGGTGCTGGAGTAGTTGCAAATCGCGCGCTGGAAGGGATCTGCTATCCCTTCGTCGCTACGCTCCGTACCCTTTTGGCTCCTCATGCTCGCCTCATTCCGCTTCGCTCCAAGTCGCTATCGCGGCTCGCGCCACTGCGGCGCTACGCAAGGAATGTTTCATCGAGAACCCTATAACGCCTTCGTCATGCTGAGCAGCGCGAAGCATCTCCTGCCCGAGATCCTTCGCTGCGCTCAGGATGACAAAAATGTGCGGTTGGCTAAAGCCCCAACGCGCGGGGTTCTTTGGGCGCGGGCAGAATCTCGATGATCACGAAGGCCTGTGCCAGCGGGTATTCATCCGTCAGCGTCACGTGGATATGCGCTTCGTGCCCCTCGGGCGTGAGGTGGTTCAGGGCGCGCATGGCGTTGCCCCACAGGCGAATGGTGGGTTTGCCGCCAGGCAGGTTCACCACTTCAATATCGCGCCAGAAAATGCCGCCGCCCGCGCCCACCCCGGTGCCCAGCGCTTTGCCCATGGCTTCCTTCGCGGCGAAGCGCTTGGCATAGGTGCTGGCGATGCCGTTGCGCGCGCTGTCGCCTTTGCGCGAGCGGGCTTTTGCCTGCTCGGCGGGCGTGTACACGCGCGCTTCGAACCGCGTCCCGAATTTCTTCAGCGATTGTTCAATCCGGCGAATGTCGCACAGGTCCGATCCAAGTCCGATGATCATGCGCGTGCTCCGTCCATTACTTGGCGCATTTTTTTGATTGCGGCATCCAGCCCCACGAACATGGCCTCGCCCATCAGGAAATGGCCGATATTCAGCTCCACCACTTCTGGCAGAGCGGCAATGGCGGGGGTGTTCGCGTAATTCAGGCCGTGGCCCGCATGCACTTCCAGCCCCAGCGAGTGCGCCAGCGTTGCCCCGGCGGCAATGCGCGCGCGTTCTTCCGCCAGCGCTGCCTGTTGTTGCGCCCTCACCCTCCCGCTATCGCGGGTCCCTCCCTCTCCCTCAGGGAGAGGGTTGGGGTGAGGGTGCAGCGCTTGGAAAAGCTCTGCGTAATGGCCGGTGTGCAGCTCGATCACGGGTGCACCAATGCTGGAAGCAGCACGAATCTGCGCCTCGTTCGCGTCAATGAACAGCGACACGCGCAGCCCCGCCGCAAGGAACGGCTGAATATACGTTCGTAAAAACGCCTGCTGGCCCGCCACGTCCAGCCCGCCTTCGGTGGTTTTTTCCGCGCGCTTCTCGGGCACGAGGCACACCGCATGCGGCATGACCGAAAGGGCAATACGCTGCATTTCTTCCGTCGCGGCCATTTCGAAATTCAATGGCAGGCCCACGGCCTTCAGGCGCGGCATGTCAGCGTCGCGAATATGGCGGCGATCCTCGCGCAGGTGGGCGGTAATGCCATCCGCCCCCGCATGGCGGGCCAGTTCGGCGGCATGCACGGGGTCGGGGTGTGTGCCATCGCGCGCGTTGCGCAGCGTGGCCACATGGTCGATATTCACGCCGAGGCGGAGTTTCTTAAGCATTTCTTTGTCATTCCTGAGCAGGCAGGAATCTCCTTAAACGAATCAGAGTAGATCCCTGCGTTCGCAGGGATGACAACACATGAAGCTGTTTTGTGCACTTCGCAAATAAAAAGGGCGACCCGAAGGCCGCCCCTTTGCACGGAATGGAAATGCGTGGTCGCTTACGCGCGGCCTGCAGCTTGCGCCGGTGCGCTTGCGCGCTCGGCTTCAACTTTTGCGGTGTGCTTGCCGAACACGCGGTCAGCAATGGCTTTGGTGCCAACACCCGCTACGACAGTTGCACCAACAATTGCTACAGCATGTTTACCTTTGATATTTTTCCACGCAGGCATGGGCTTCTCAAGTTTGGTAAGGCCTTCTTTGATGCCTTTCAGTGCGGCATTCAAATCTTTGCTGCCCTCTTTGGTGGCTTTACCAATTTTGCTAGCCATCTCACCAACGCCCGATTCAGGCTTCAATGTGGCAGCTGCATCATCGATTTTTTGGAATGCACCTTTGAACTTGTCGCCAAGTTTTACGCCATCTTCACCAACGGTTTCGGCAACTTTACGTACCGCGTCGCCAAATGCAGCTTTTTTTCCACCTTCAACAAAGGCTTCTTTACCTTCGATTGCATGTTGAATTACGCGATTGGCGACCGATTTCGTACTCGCAATTGCAGTTCCAGCAGCAGCCCCAGTGCCCAAAACGACACCAATCGTGCCACTGCCCTGTTTCTCGTTATCGCTCATGATACACTCCGTGCGTTATGCGATTTCCATAGGTGCAATGTAACCCAAGGCGCATGCAAGTAGTGTGAAGGTTCTGTGAAGGTTGCGGATGTGCGTTGGCGGCTTGCCGCTTGCGTCCCCGCAATCCCGGCGAAAGCCAGCATCTATAAGGCCCTCACCCTCCCGCTAGCGCGGGTCCCTCCCTCTCCCTCAGGGAGAGGGTTGGGGTGAGGGTGCAGATTAGACGCGGTCCACCGCCTGCACCACGTCTTTGGCGCGCAAGCTGCTGATAATATTCTGCAAATGGCGCGAGTTCTTCACTTCCACGTCGATCAGCAGGTCGAAGAAATCGGTGGAGCGGTTGAGGATCTTCAGGTTGCTGATGTTGCCGCCATCCTTCGCGATGACGTTCGCCACGCTGGCCAGCGCCGCGGTCTCGTGGCTGAGCGACACTTTCAGGCGGCCGATGAACAGGTCGTCCTGGTTCTGCGCGTCCCATGCCACGTCGAGCCATTTCTCCGGCGCGTCGGCATAGTTCTCGAGCGTGTCGCAATCCATGGTGTGGATGGTGACGCCTTTGCCGGTGGCCACGATGCCCACGATCTTGTCGCCCGGAATGGGGTGGCAGCAGCCCGCGAAATGGATGGCCATGCCCGGAATGAGCCCGCGGATGGGCATGGGCACGGCTTTTTTCTGCTTCTTCTTCAGGTTGGCGGCGGTGAAGGGGTTCTTCACGCCCGCGCTTTCGGATTTGCGGGTGTGGAACACCGCATCGTAGACCTGATTGCGGTTGATGAGCCCCTCGCCCACCTCGGCATACAGGTCGTCGGCTTCTTTTTTCTTGAACACGGCCAGCGCCGGCTCAAGCATCTTATCGGTCAGGTCGTGGCCTTCCTGCTTGAAGGTCTTGGTGAGGATGGCCTTGCCGAGGGTGATGTATTCGTCGCGCTGCTGCTCGCGCATGTAGCGGCGAATTTCCGAGCGCGCTTTGCCGGTAACGACGAACCGTTCCCATGTGGGGCTGGGGGTCTGCGTTTTGGCGGTGATGATCTCGACCTGATCGCCATTCTTCAGCACATGCTTCAGCGGCACGATGCGGCCATTCACCTTGGCGCCCACACAGGTGAAGCCCACGCCCGAATGCACGGCGAAGGCGAAATCCACCGGGGTTGAGCCGCGCGGCAGCGCGATGATGTCACCCTTCGGCGTGAAGGCGAACACCTGGTCGTGGTACATCTCGAGCTTGGTGTGCTCGAGGAATTCTTCCGCGCCCTCGGATTGCTCGAGGATCTCCAGCAACTCGCGCACCCAGCGGTATTGCTTGCCATCGCGCGCGACCGTGCCGTCGGCATTTTTATTCTGCTTGTAGCCCCAGTGCGCCGCGATCCCGTATTCGGCGATCTCGTGCATTTCCTCAGTGCGGATCTGCACCTCGATACGCTGCTGCTGCGGGCCGATGACCGCTGTGTGGATGGACTGGTAGCCGTTCACTTTCGGGGTCGAAATGTAGTCCTTAAAGTGGCCGGGAATGGTGTGGTATTTCTCGTGGATGAGGCCGAGGATGGCGTAGCATTCGCCCACGCTGTGGGTGATGACGCGGAAGCCCACAATGTCGGCCAGCTGCTCGAAGGTCACACCCTTGGCTTCCATTTTTTTCCAGATGGAATAGGGTTTTTTCTCGCGGCCATAGATCTTGATGTCGGTCAGCCCGCCGCCGTTGGAAAGTTCGTAGAGGATCTCTTCCACGCGCTGGATCTGGCTCTGGCCTTGCTTGCGCAGGAATTCCAGCCGGGTGATGATGGATTCGCGCGCCTCGGGGAACAGCTCCTTGAAGGCAAGATCCTGCAGCTCTTCCTTCATACGGCGCATGCCGATGCGTTCGGCCAGCGCGGCGTAAATTTCCAGCGTTTCACGGGCAATGCGCTGGCGCTTTTCCGGCTTGGGAATGTAGTGCAGCGTTTCCATGTTGTGCAGGCGGTCGGCCAGCTTCACCATCAGCACGCGCAGATCCTGCGCCATGGCGATCACCAGCTTGCGGAAATTTTCGGCCTGCTTGCTGGATTCGGATTTGATCTCAAGGCGGTTCAGCTTGGTGACCCCGTCCACCAGCGTGCGGATCTCGTGACCGAACAGCGATTCAATTTCATCCAGCGTGGCGTCGGTGTCCTCCACCGTGTCATGCAGCAGCGCGGTGATAATGCTGGCCGTGTCCAGCCGGTACTGGGTCAGTTTATAGGCCACTTCCACCGGGTGGCTGAAATAGGGGTCGCCGCTGGCGCGCTTCTGCGCCCCGTGCTTCTGCATGGCGTACACATAGGCGCGGTTGAGCGCGTCTTCATCCGCATCCGGGTCATAGGCCCGGATCTTCTCGACAAGTTCCATCTGGCGTATCATGCAGCGCAATATAGCGCTGATTTCAGCAGCTTGCTAGCGGTATTGCATCGGATATGCGGTCAGCAGACCGCATGAGCCATCAGCTCGCGAAGCGACACGAAGCAATCGCACAGCAGGTGCGATCTTGCGGAGTAGTGCTAAAAATAGGGAGCGAAGCGACCGAACTAGTCTTCGACTTCGATGTTCTCTTCCACGAAGCTCATGCCGCCCGAAGGTTCCTGCGGAATGTACTGGCTGGCGTCGTTGAACGCGTCCTCAATATCGGCGGCACCCTCGGCGAAGTTGCTGCCCATGTCGCTCTCACCTTCGATGCGATCGTTGGGGTCGAAGCCCACTTTCTTCTGGAAATGCTGGATAATTTCTTCCTGCACGATGTTCAGGTCAATGGTCTTATCGGCGATCTCGCGCAGCGAAACCACGGCGTCCTTGTCGTTGTCGCGGTCGATCGTCAGCGGCATGCCCGAGGAAATCTGCTTCGCGCGCTGGGCAGCGGTCACCACCAGGTCAAAGCGGTTCGGGATGTTCAGGATGCAATCTTCAACGGTAACGCGAGCCATGGATACTCCAGCAGGAAATGATGAGAATTGGGGGCATGTACGGGATTCGCTTGCGATTTGCAAGAGAAACTCTATATCGTGCGCATTATGGCCGAAACACTCCCCATCACCCCCGCTGCGGATAAAAAACTGCCCAAGCCGGACTGGATTCGCGTGCGCGCCCCGCAAAGCGAGGGCTACAAAAGCACGCGTGACCTGATGCGGGCCAACAACCTGCACACCGTGTGCGAGGAAGCCGCCTGCCCGAACATCGGCGAATGCTGGAGCCAGAAGCACGCTACTATGATGATCCTGGGCGACACCTGCACCCGTGCCTGCGCCTTCTGCAACATCAAGACCGGGGTGCCCAACCCCGTGAATAAGGACGAGCCGCGCGACGTGGCCATGGCCGTGCAGAAGCTGGGCCTGCGCCATGTGGTGTTGACCAGCGTGGACCGTGATGATCTGGAGGATGGCGGCGCGAACCACTTCGCGCAATGCATCGAATATATTCGCACCACCGCGCCGGACACGACCATTGAGATCCTGACCCCGGATTTCCGCCGGAAAGATGGTAATCTCGAGATCGTGGTGAAGGCCCGGCCCGATGTGTTCAACCATAATATCGAGACCGTGCCCCGGCTGTACCAGCGCATTCGCCCCGGCGCGCGCTATTTCCATTCACTGAACCTGCTGAAGAAGGTGAAAGAGCTGAACCCCGCCATTTTCACCAAATCCGGCATCATGGTGGGTTTGGGCGAGACCAAGGAAGAAGTGCTGCAGGTGATGGATGATTTCCGCTCGGCCGATATCGACTTCATCACCATTGGCCAATATTTGCAGCCCACGCCGAACCACGCGCCGGTCGATCGTTACGTAACGCCGGACGAGTTCCGTTATTACGAACGCGTGGCCAAAACCAAAGGCTTTTTGATGGTGGCCGCCTCGCCGCTTACCCGCTCCAGTTACCATGCGGATGCGGATTTCGCGCAGATGCGCGACAACCGCAATGCGCAGCTGGCGGCACAGCACCCCGCACCCGCTAATGATGCATAGTCATGACGGCTAAGCGTTGGTTCTATTCGATGTTGGCGCTACCCGTAGGGCTACCCCTATTCTTATGCCTTATGGCCCATTTGCTTTATGCGACCATGCCCGATCTAGCCTTTAGCTACGAAATTAAAAATGACCGCGTTCATTATACTTATTCCAATGGCTCTGGTACATACGGCGTTGGTATTGGATATAATGCAGTTGTAACGTATCTTACAGCACCAGTAAGAATTTATCCTATATTGTTGGCAATGATTATTCAGCAGTCGCTTGAATATGCGTTTTACTACTTAGCATTCGTTCTAATAATTTTCTGGTGGAGTCATAATAAACCGTTTGAGCGTATCAGAAGAATTATCTGGAAATTACCCTTACTTTATTACCCAATCTTTCTGGTTGGCTGGATAATTGAAAATTCCGGCAAGGGCTTAGGGCTGCAGATTATTGTTATGCCAATATTTATAATCACGGCTTATTTTTATGTCGCATTAGCGTGGGGGCTTACTCCTGAACGGTATAAAAATGCACCGCCACGCTGAGATTCGCCATTCGCCCCACACACCGCAGCAGCTCTATGCGCTGGTGTTGGATATTGAGCGCTATCCCGAATTCATTCCCTGGGTGCGCGCCGCGCGTGTGCTGGAACATCAGGGCGACCATTTCATCGGTGAGCTGGTGGTAAGCTTCAGCGGCTTCACCGAACGCTACAGCTCGAAGGTCATTCCCGATGCGGCAGCAATGAAGATCGACGTGGAACTGGTGCGTGGACCGTTTACCACCCTTTCCAACCATTGGAAGTTCGAACCTGCCCCCCAAGGTGGCACCAACATTCATTTCGACGTGGCGTTCGAATTCAAATCCAAACTGCTGGATAAGCTGATGGGGGCCATTTTCGGCCGCGCCTGCGACAAAATGGGCGAAGCCTTCGTCAAGCGCGCTGACGCGCTATACGGCCCCAAATAGCCCGCGCTTCTTCGCGGTTTTGACCGCCACTAGCGACAGTACGAGTACGGCTAACACCATGGCAAACCCTTGCCAATGCACGGGACCTGCCTCGTTCACCTGCTCCCAGAATTCAATGACCAGCAGCGCAAACGCACCATTAATGATGGTCGTATAATCCTTGGCGATGACCCGGCGCAGGTTAAATTTCATGCCGTGCGTGGCGGCCGGCAGGCGTGATAGCCGTGGAACCCAGCGGGGAACATCGCGGCAATAGGCGTCATAGGCATTGCCGAATTTTGCACGCAGGAAATACTCCTCCGCCGCGATGATGGCAGTGTAGACTAACAGAAATACTGCCATGCCGATGGCGAACACCAACGGTGCACCATGCATAAGAAAAATGCCAATATACATAATGACATTGCCAACATAGAGCGGGTTACGGCAGGTGGCAAAAAACCCGTCCGTTACAAGATTCTCGGCATAGACCTTTTTATTCAGGCCACCACGCTTGATGTATTTAAAACCAATGACGGCCGCACGGATGCCAAGGCCCAGCATCATGAAGGCGGCCGCGATCCAGTCCTTGATGATCTCGCCCTGCTCTGCACCACCAATGAGTTCCACGGGCGGTCGGATCGCGCAAAGCAGCACCAGCATGAGCGGAAAAAGCAAATTGCGGTATTTGAACAGCACATCGCCGATCTTTACCAGCAGGGATTTAGGGGGCATGAATACTCCTATTTTTTGGCGATGATGCCGCAGAAATTATACCAGCGGAAGAACACGTCGATCTTGCTGAAGCCCGCATCGCGCAACAATTCGAAATTCTCTTCCATACGGTAGGGGATCAGCACGTTCTCCAGCGCCTCGCGCTTGTTGGCGATCTCCATATCGGAGTAGCCGTTGCGGCGCTTGTAATCGTAGTAATGGGCAATGAACAGGCGATTGAAGATGGTATCTTCGCTGGTGAGTTTCTCGATCATCAGGAACGCGCCGTTCTCGTTCAGCCCGTCATAGATCTGCTTCACGATGCGTTCACGGTACAGCGGGCGCACGAATTGCAGCGTCAGGATCATGCTGACCAACGAAGCGTTCTCGATATGCAGGCCCTTATGCAGGTCGGCATATTCAAGCTTATAGGCGTGGTTAAGCTGCGCGGCTGCCAGTTTTTCTTCCGCTTTCTTCAGCATCTCGTGCGAATTATCCAGCCCAATGAGCGTGGTCTTCGCCCGGATGCGCTGGCTGAACGCAATCAGCGACGTGCCGGTAGAACAGCCGATGTCATAAAGGTTGCTGCCGTCGGTGGCAAAGTCCCCGGCTAGCTCGGCGCTCATGCGCTGCATTTCGTCGTAGAACGGAACGGACCGGCTGACCATGTCGTCGAACACCCCGGCGACGACCTTATCAAAGGTGAAATCCTGCACCGCGCGTTCGCGCAGCTCAAATACCTTGTCGATGGCTTTTTCCATGCGGCATCCTCCCGATGCAACAAGCCCTAACGCAGAATGCTGAGGCGAAGCTGAAGACGCGCTACAACCATTTCTTGCGTTTAAAATACAGCACCGGCAGCACGGCGGCGACCACCATCAGCCCCAGCGCCATGGGGTAGCCAAGCTTCCAGCCCAGCTCGGGCATGTGTTCGAAGTTCATGCCGTAAATACTGGCGACCAGCGTGGGCGGCAGGAACACCACCGCCGCGATGGAGAAGATCTTGATGATGTTGTTCTGCTCGATCGAGATCATGCCTAGCGTCGCATCCAACAGGAAGGAAACCTTGCTGGAGATGAACGCAGCATGGTCGTTCAGCGCGGTAATATCCTTGCCATGCGCGGTGAGCTGCGCGCCCACCTCGGGCGACAGGTTCTTGATGTTCTGCTGCGCATAGGCCACCAGCCGCCACAGGGTGGTGAGGCTCTCGCGCGCTTTGCTGGCCACGTCGCCGCACTGGCCAATGCGCGCCAGCGCATCCTGATAATTGACGGGGCTTTTGGTGTTGGCGGGGAAAATTTCTTTGGTGATGCCATCCGCCCGCACGGTGATGGCCTCAAGAATATCCGCCGCGCGGTTGATGATGGATTCCATCAGCCCCGCGAACACCGCATGCGCCGTGTGCATGGGCTCGTCGCCCTTCAACAGCGTGGCCGGGAACGCGCGAAACGGCACGGGGTCGATGTAGCGCACGGTAATCAGGTGCCGCTCGTTCAGGATAAAGGTGGTGGCGTGGTTCTCGGGCTCGGCGGTGTCGAACTTTGTGAGCAATGTCGCCGTCATGAACAGATGCTGCTGTTCCATGTAGAGCCGGTTGGAAATTTCGATCTCGCGCATTTCCTCGCGCGTGGGGATCTCCATGGCAAGGCAGGCTTCCACGGCATGCTCTTCTTCGCGCGTGGGGGCGAACAGGTCCAGCCAGATGGCGTCAGCCGGCACGGTGGTGCCCGGTTGCCAAAGGGTTTGGTGCACGCGGCCTTCGGCCAGATGGTAAATGGTAAGTGCCATGCGCCGGTGGTAGCGCAAGCGTGGGCGGTTGTACAGCACTTGCCCCGCGCTGCGAACCTGCTATGCCATGCGCATGGAAATGGAATTCATCAAAACCGCTTTTGTCACCCTGTTCGTGGCCGTGGACCCGCCGGGCCTCGCCGCGATCTTCCTCGGGCTGACCACCGCCATGACCGTGGCGCAGCGCAAGCGCACGGCCTACCGCTCGGTGGTCATTGCGTTCGGCATTCTGGTGGCCGCGGCCCTTGGTGGCCAGCGCTTGTTGGATATGCTGGGCATCAGCATTCCGGCGTTCCGCATCGCGGGTGGGCTGCTGCTGTTCTACATTGCCGCGGAAATGGTGTTCGAAAAGCGTGAGGAGCGCAAAAGCCACTCGGCCGAGCACGCGATTGAACAGGACCACCCCGACGATATTGCCGCCTTCCCGCTGGCCATTCCGTTGATGGCCGGGCCCGGCGCCATTACCGCCACCATCCTGCAAGCCAGCGCCGCGCATGACAGTGTGTGGAATTTCGTGGCGCTCATTGCGGTCATCGCGCTGGTCATCGGCTCGTGCCTCGGCACCTTCTTAATGGCCGGGCGCATTGACCGGCTGCTGGGCACCACCGGGCGGCTGGTGCTGTCGCGCCTGCTGGGGGTAATCCTTGCGGCCATGGCGGTGCAGATCGTGGGTGACGGCGTGATGAGCTTCGCCAATTAGCGGCTAGGCCGCCTGCTCAAGCAGGCCGCGATCACGGAAGAAATCATGGATGCGGCCGATCTCCGCCTCGATGCGGTCGACCAGCTCGAGCCGGTGCTGCGCCGATTCGGAAACATACGCCTGCCCCTGCCCGCACAGCACGTAAAGTTGTTTGGCACCAATGTTGGCGGCGCTGCCTTTGAGCAGGTGCGCGGCTTCGTACCACGGCTTGCTCACGCCATCGACGCAGCAATTGCGCAGTTCGCCCACCACTTCATTCGCGTGCTCAAGAAACAGCTGCGCAATATGCACTTCACGGTCGCGGTTGCCCTGCGCATACGCGTCGATCAGTTGCATGTCGATGGGCGCATCGGGCGGGGTGTGGCGCGCCGCGGGTTGCCCCGGCTGCGTGCCGGGCAACGGATTCAGCTGCACCCACTGGCCAAGCATCTGCCGGAAATGATCGATGTCGATGGGTTTGCCGATATATTCGTCCATGCCCACGGCAAGGCATTTGTCGCGCTCGCCGAACAGCACGTTGGCCGTCATGGCCACGATGGGAATGCGCTGCTGGCTACCCTTTTCCAGCTCACGAATGGCGGTGGCCACTTCGTAGCCGCTTTTCTCGGGCATGTGGCAATCGGTGAAGACGAGGTCAAACTCATGCTCCATGAACGCTTCGATGGCGAGCTGCCCGTTCTCGGCCATGTGCACATGGCGGAAGCCAAACCCTTCCAGCATTTTTTCCATGAACAGCTGGTTCAGCGGGTTATCTTCCGCCACGAGGATGCGCGCATCGGCCGCGTTCAGCAGCGGCTGGCTGCGCGCGATGTGCGGCTTCGGCGCAGCAAAATCCTGATGGCGGGCTTCGGCGCGGTCCATGGGAATGCGGAACCAGAAGCTGGAGCCGCGGCCCAGCGCGCTTTCCACGCCCAGTTCGCCGCCCATCATTTCCACCAGCTGTTTGGTGATGGCAAGGCCAAGGCCCGTGCCGCCATATTTGCGGGTGGTGGATGTGTCGGCCTGGCTGAATTCCTCGAAAATGACGGCGTGTTTTTCCGGCGCGATGCCAATGCCCGTGTCGGTCACGCGGCAGAGCAGTTCCACCTTGCCGCCCAGATCGTGCCAGCTCATATCCACCGCCACGCTGCCCTGATGGGTGTATTTCAGCGCATTGCCGATGAGGTTGTTGAGAATGCGCGCCACGCGCGTGGGGTCGCCCATGCTGTCGGGGAAGGGTTTCTTTTTAATGGAAAGGGTGAGCAGCAGCCCCTTCTGCGTGGCCAGCGGTTGCAGGATCTCGACCACCTGCTGCGCCACTTCGGCCGGGTTGAAGCCGATATGTTCCAGCGTCACCTGATTCGCTTCGATCTTCGACAGGTCCAGAATATCGTCCACGGTCTTCAGCAGCATATCCGACGCCTGAAGCACGGTCTTGATCATGGTGCGCTGTTCCGGCGAAAGCGCCGTGTCATGCAGCAGGCGTGACATGCCCAGAATGCTGTTGAGCGGCGTGCGCAGTTCGTGGCTCATGTTCGCGAGGAATTCGGATTTCGCTTTGTTCGCGCGTTCGGCTTCCACGCGCCGCGCTTTATTCTCCATCGCCTCTTTCTCGATGGTGATATCCTCGATGATGCCATAGAGCACGGCGGGCTCGCCCTGCTCGTCGAACACGGGCACCTTCACCGTGCGGCCATACCACTTGCCGCGCGCCGAAGTTACGGGCTCTTCTTCGACCTCCACCACCTCGCCGGATTCGATCACCTTATGGTCAATGGAGCGGAAAAAATCGGCTTCTTCTTTGGGGAAGAAATCGTAATCGGTCTTGCCCAGCATGTTGGCGGCCTGCATGCCGAACACTTCTTCGGCCTTGCGGTTCCACACGAGGTAATTGAAATTATTCTGCACATCCTTGGCGAACAGCGCCACGGGAAGATGCTCAATGATCTTGTTCAGGATGTCCTTTTGCCGACTGACTTCGCGCGCGCTGCGCTCGGCCTGCTCCTGCGCCAGTTTGCGCGCGGTAATATCCTCAACGATCGCCAGCAGCAGCAGCGGCTTGCCTTCGGCGTCGTAGATCGGCACCTTGACGGTGTGCGACCACTGGTCGCCCACGGCCTCTTCGTTGATCTCCAGCACCTGTCGGCTTTGCATCACCTCATGGTCCACCGCGTGGAACGACGCGGCATGTTCCGCCGGGAACAGCTCTTCGTCGCGCTTGCCGACCACGTCCGTGGCTTTCAACCCGAAAGCCCGCTCGGCCTGCTTGTTCCAGATGAGGTAACGCTCCTCGTTGCGCATGTCTTTTACGAACATGGCGACGGGAAGGTTCTCGATCAGCATCATCAGCAGGTTTTGCTGTTCGTCGTCTGCCACCGTGAGTGGGGCAATCGTTTTCAGGAAAGAGGGTGCGCTAAGATCCGTCATGGGATGAACGTATATACAACTTTTGCGCGATTAACGCAAAAGCTAATGCCAAGTATTTATGTTGCATTGCAACTAATTGACGGGCCAGAACGCAAGGATAAGTGGTGTCCCCACGACCACCACAATGATGGATAGCGGCAGGCCAAGGCGCCAGTAATCACTGAACTTGTAGCCACCCGGCCCCATGACCAGCGTGTTGGACTGGTGGCCGATGGGGGTCAGGAAATCGCAACTGGTGCCCACGGCGACCGCCATCAGGAACGGGTCCACGTTGTAGCCCAGCTTGCTGGCCAGCCCCGCGGCGATGGGTGCCATCAGCAGCACGGTGGCGGCGTTGTTCAAAAACGGCGTGATCAGCATGGAGCAGACGATGACCATCGCCACCATCAGCGGGGCGGATAGCCCGCTTGTGACCTGTGCCACCAGACTGGAAATGATCTCGGTGCCGCCCACGTCCTGCAGGGCCGAGGTAACGGGGATCATGGCCGCCAGCAGCACGATGACGGGCGCATCGATGGCGGCGTACATCTCGTTCAGGCGAAGGATGCGCAAGTAGCCAATGGCCAGCACACCGCCGAGGAACGCAATGGAAATGGGCAGCGCGTTCGCCACCGTCAGCCCCACGCACACCGCCAGAATAATGACGGGCAGCACCGCCACCCGCGCCCGGCCAAGCTGTAGGTTGCGCTCGGCCAGCGGCAGGCAGCCCAGTTCGGCCAGCGTGTCGGCCATGCTATCCTTGTGGCCTTGCAGCACGATCACGTCGCCCTCGCCCAGCCGCCGGTCTGCAAGGCGCGCGCTCTTCTGGGCAGGGGCCTGGAACCAGCGCGTCAGCCCACGCACCGCGCCCGTAGCGGCCGCCTGCCGCACGGCCAGCAGGTTCACACCATAGCGCGAGCGCAGTTGCAGGCGTTTGGGCGTGTTGCGGATCATGTGCGAGCCCGGGGCAATGACCGCCTCGACCACGTGGATATCGTCGGAGCTTAACTTTACGCCTTCGAGTTCCTTGCTGGCGGCGAGTTCAAGCTTTGCTTTGTCCACCACGTCTTTCAGGGTGATGGGATCAGTTTCCACCACCAACGTGTCGCCTTGCGCCACCACCGTGAAGGCAGCAGGCACCATGGTGCGCTGTTTTTCGTGCGTGATGCCGATAATGGCGAATTCCCCATCGATGCTGTCTTCGATCGCACCAATGGTCTTGCCGATGAAGGGCGAATCTTCGCCCACCACCACTTCGCTCACGTAATCCTCAATGGTGAACTGGTCCTCGGCGGCGGTGGCGCCGCGCCGCTCTTTCGGGATCAGCCGCCAGCCGAACGCCAGATACACAATGCCCACCGCACAGATGCCCAGCCCCACGGGCGCGAAGTCGAACATACTATAGGGCGTGCCGACAATATCCTGACGGATGCTGGAGATCAGCAGGTTCGGCGGCGTGCCGATGAGGGTGACCAACCCACCCAGCAACGAACCGAAGGAGAGCGGCATCAGCAGTTCGGAAGCCGAACGGCCCGATTTTTTGGCGAAGGCCAGCGCGATGGGCAGGAATACCGCCAGCGCGCCCACATTGTTCATGAAGGCGGAAAGCCCCATGACCATGCCCACCAGCATCACGATCTGCAGGTATTTGCGCTCGATAACGCCCGAGAGCGCGCGCAGGCACCAGTCAATGAACCCGGAGCGGCTGATGGCCGCACTAATAACCAGAATGGTCGCCACCGTGGTGACCACGGGGTCGGCAAGGCCGGTGAATGCTTCTTTGGCAGGAACTACCCCCGCCACCACCGCGGCGAACAGCGCCAGCAGCGCCACAAGGTCGTAACGCCAGCGGTTCCAGATGAACAACACCAATGATCCCGCGATGATGGAAAAGATCGCGATCTGGTCGGGCGTCAAACTCGTGGAAGGCATACATGCTCATGCGTAAGGTTACCCCATGGGCGCTACCATGCCGGCATATAAAAAGCGAATGCGGAACGCATCACACCCCACCAGAAACACAAAACCCCACCATTCGGTGGGGCCTTGCGTTTCTGGAGGAGAGGAGGAGATTCGAACTCCCGATACGCGTTAACGTATACACACTTTCCAGGCGTGCGCCTTAAACCACTCGGCCACCTCTCCTCATCAACGCGTCACGGCAGATACGGCAAAACCCGCCAATTGCAAAGCGCAAAACGCATTGGTTGATGTTTCACGCTATCTTCACGCTTTTTCAATGCTTTTGCGCGTATGCTACGCCCAGCATCAGGAGTACGCCATGACCGACCGTTGGAGCGACAAGCATTCCCCCGCCCCGTTGCGCGGCGCGCAGGAGGTCGAGCTGCACGACCTGCCAAGCATTCCCAAAGTGCGCGCGGCCATGAAGGCCATGCAGGCACAAGGCATGGAGAGCCTGACCATTACCGCAGGCAATATCGACCGCTACATGCCCTTGCTGGAAGCCGCGTATAACGACGGTTACATGAACATCTTCACCAACCCCGACGAGCGCGAACCGTTCGACCGTTGGGTCAGCGACATTCGCGCCGGGGCGGATATTCCCAACACCCGCGTCATCACGCTGTTCGGCAAGAACCTGCAGTCCGACACGCCGGAACTCATCAGCGTTGGGGCGTCGGAGCTGTATCGCCTGAACGATGGCAGCATGTGCATGTTCCCCAATTATTATTATTCCATGGAGCGCGCGCAGCGCGAGGGCCAACCGAACAAAGACGCCCGCGCCGAGATCAACCCGCCCATTCCGGTCATGTTCGCCGCCCAGCTGGGTGATGCCACCAAAATGGCGGAAGCCGAAGGCAAGCGCATCTCGAGCCTGTTCTTCGAGGCGGAAGACCCCACTAAGACGGCTGAATCCGGGCTTGAGGGGCAGGAACAACGCCAGGTGATGGCGCGCAACCGCATGTACGAATCCATGATGAAGCATTTCGACATTCCGCACCTGAAGATCCCGCATTACGTGCAGCAACCGCTGGAAGAAGGGGCAGCCCCCTGCGAAGTGCTGACCGGGCGTTTCGTTGGCACCGCCACGCAGGCGCGTTCTTTCATCGACCAGTTCCAGCAGGCCTTCACCGGCCACACGCTGGATGAGAATACGGCAAACGAACCGCAGACCTACGGCCCCATGCGCGATGGGCTGGACGGCATGATCGCCGCCCACACGCACGACACCCCCGCCACGCTGAATGCAAATGCGATCGATATCAACTACTTAGCGAGTGGCCGGGGCCGTTAGTTTCACCAAACCTTCACATTACTTCCGCCAAGGCTGCCCTAATATAAGCGCATGAGTAACGCCGAACATGCCAAACCGCCCGAGCAGCTCGCCATTATTGGCGGCGGCATCAGCGGGCTGACGGCGGCCTATTACGCCCTGAAGAATGGGCAGGACCCCGCAAGCATTACCATTTACGAGGGCGCTGGCCGCCTTGGTGGCAAGATCCAGACCGGCTATCTCGGCGGCGATCCGAACCGCCCGGTGAATATGGGCGCCGAATTCATCGATTCCGACCACACGCGGCTTATCGGCATTTGCAACGAACTTGGCGTGAAGCTCAAAGCCTCGAACGATCAGGGCAACGAAATTTTCCAGCGGCCCGACGGTTCGCGCATGGATGGCGATGCGTTCCACGCCGCCTATGGCCCGCTGCATGCGCGCATCATGGCCGATAAGGCCGAAGTGCTGAAGAACCCCGACGGCCTACTTGCCCAGCGTATTAATTCGCTGTCGATGAACGACTACCTGACCGAGCTTCGCCAGAGCACCCCTGCGGAGGAGAACCTCGGCATTCTCAAGCGCGTGGCGAACCTTGTGACCGGCACGCAGAACCTGGTGAAGCCTGAGATCACCACCATGGCCATGCAGGCCTTCGCCTCGGAAGTGGGCCAGCCCCCGCAGAACGTGAGCGCGCTGCAATTCCTGCACGAAGCGAGCGCCGAAGCAGGCAGCTTCCTTGATTCCGACTGCGCCTACCGCGTGGAAGGCGGCACCGAAAAGGTCATTGATGCGCTCAAGCAGCATCTCGCCGAGAAGGGCGTGAAGTTCGAAACCAACGCGCCCGTGAAGCGCGTGGAAAAAGATGGCAACGGCAGCCTTATTACCTTCGACCGTGAAGGTGCCGCGCCGGTGAAAGCCGAAAAGGTAGTGCTCGCCCTGCCCGCCTACGCGCTCGGGAAAATCGAAGGGCTGGAAACGCTGGGCATGAGCCCGCAGGCGCGCGACTACATTGGCGGCATGCAATACACCAACAGCGTCAAATTCACCGTGAAACTGAAAGACGGCATGAGCCCGCCGGACGGCAATTTCTTCGCCAACCACGGCATGCAGGTGTGGAGTGGCAACCCCGGCGAGCTGACCTTCCTGGTGAATGCCGACAAGCTCGAGAAAATGACCGCGCCGCAACTGGTGCAGGCCAGCCTGGAGAACTACGCGCGCACGAACAACATGGACCCCAACGCGCTGTTCGACCGCAGCCGCGGCAGCATCGTGTTCAACAACCCGGGCAAAGCGTCGGGCTGCTACCGCACGCAAAGCGCCGGCGACACCCGCAAGGACGAGCATCTGGCCGAAGCATTGGCCGGTATGAATCAGCACGGCGTGGCGGTGACCGGCACCTTCCTGCCGCTGAAGAACGAGAACGGCATTGGCGTGGGCTTCATGGAGTGCGGCATCGCCAGTTCCGAACGCGCGATCGACCAGTTGGTTGCGCCGAAGAAAGAACGCTCCGCCGCCATGCAACAGATCCTTGATCGTGGCGTGAGCAACGACAATGAAGGCCACGTGGCCGCGCTGGAACAGCGCCGCGCCGCCGAACCGGCGCTTGCCGCCACGGCCACGCGCTAACCCTACCGTATTTATTTTTTGAAAGCCCACAGGGAGCACGCAGGCGGGCGCGTATCAACCATGCATGCCACGGCAAACGGCATGCGTTGTTGTCACCACGTTAACCCATGAGGGTGTTATGTTTACCCGCTCCCTGCTTGCCGCCGGCGCCGTTATGCTGGCGGGCACCGCTGCCCACGCGCAGTACTATCCCGCGACCTATCAGGAACCTTATTGCCGCGAATTCAACAAGGTGGTCACCGTGGGTGGCCAGCCCGCCCCCGCCTATGGGCAGGCCTGCTACCAGCCCGATGGCTCGTGGCAGATCATGTCCGACCAGATCCCGCGCGCGCAGCCGGTGCAATATGTGCCTGCGCAGAATCAGGTGATCTATGTGCCGCAACCAAGCCCACGCACCGTGTTCAGTTTTAACCTGAACAGCTACAACCCGTATCGCGTGCGTTATTACAATGAATATGGCCATGGCTGGCGCGATTGGAACCGTGGCCACGACCGCCGCGACTGGGATCGCGGGCGTGGGCATGGCCATTACAAACACGGCCATGGGCATGGCGGCGGCCACTGGCCGCGCTAACGCTTAATCTGCCTGAACCGTCACTTCTGGCCGGGGCCTGCCTCCCCATTGCCCCGGCCAGCTTTTTTTTGCCTGTTGCTTCTGGCGGGTCGCCTGCGTAGGTTCGCGGCATTCAACCCGTGAGTATCTATGACCTATTTTACCCAGCGCGCTGCCGCCAGCACCCCCATCATTCCCCTGAACGCCTCGCAGTTCCCGAACTGGCTGAAGGCGCAACCCGCGGCGGTGAAACAATGGTTCAAAACCAACCAGTACACCCACCGGGTGGATAGCCTCGTGGTGGTGCCGGACGGCAAAGGCGGCATTGCCTGCGCCATGGTGGGCGTGGATGCCGCGCCGCATATCTGGTCCATCGCGTTCCTGCCCGCGCTGCTGCCTGCGGGCACGTATCGCATCGAGGGTGAATTCACGACCGCGCAACTGGCCGACATGGCGCTGGGCTTTGCCCTGGGCCAATACCAGTTCGGCACCTACAAAAAGCTGGAGCGCAAAGCGATCACGCTGGTGCTGCCGAAATCGGCCAAGCCCGACGCGGTGGAACGCCGCGTGGCCGCCTATACGCTGGTGCGCGACCTCATCAACACCGCCCCGGCGGATATGGGGCCGGAGCAACTCGCCAAAGCCGCACAGGCCGTGGCCAAAGCGCATGGTGCCACGTTCGAGCAGATCGTGGGCGATGCGTTACTGAAAAAGAATTACCCCGCCATTCATGCGGTGGGCCGCGCTGCGCCGCAGGCCCCGCGCCTGATCCGCCTGCAATGGGGCAACCCGAAGCATAAGCGCGTGGCGCTGGTGGGCAAAGGCGTCACCTTCGATACGGGCGGGCTGGATCTGAAACCGCTGGCCGCCATGCGCCTGATGAAGAAGGACATGGGCGGTGCCGCGCTGGTGCTTGGCCTTGCGCAACTCATTATGCAGGAAAAACTGCCCGTCTATCTGGACGTGCTGATCCCCGCGGTGGAAAACAGCATCGACGGCAACGCCTTCCGCCCGTCGGACATTGTGCCGACCCGCAAGGGCCTGAGCATCGAGATCGGCTCGACCGATGCGGAAGGCCGCGTCATTCTGGCGGATGCACTGGCCGAAGCCGATGCAGGCAAGCCCGACCTGATGATCGACGTGGCGACCCTCACCGGGGCCGCACGCACTGCATTGGGCACGGAGCTGCCCGCGCTGTATTCCAACCGCGACGCGGTGGCGCAGGCCATCCAGCAGACCGGCATGCGCCTGCGCGATCCGCTCTGGCACATGCCGCTGTGGCAGGGCTACGCGAAATACGTGAATAGCCCCGTGGCCGATATTGCCAACTCGCCGAACTACGGTTTTGCCGGTAGCGTCACCGCCGCGCTGTTCCTTGAGCGGTTCGTGTCGCCGGGCACGGAATGGGTGCATATCGACAGCTACGCGTGGAACGCCGAAGCGCAGCCCGGCCGCCCGGTGGGTGGCGAAGCGCTGTGCCTGCGCGCGCTGTATGCCTACCTTACCGAGCGCTACACCGCCGCGCGCAAGTAAGGGTTGCATTACGCCGGGCTTATGGTACCCCTCGTTCCATGAGCGAAATGAATACAGCCCCGTTGGGTAATCCGTTCGATGCCTTGCACGCCCTGCACCGCGCCACCACCCGCGCGCTGAAAGAGCTGCCGTTCGACCTGTCGCAGCGGCAGCTGGCCATTTTACTGACCATTTACATGGCCCCGCCACCACACACGGTGCGCTCGCTTTCCGAACAGCTCAGCATCAGCAAACCCGCGGTTTGCCGGGCTTTAGACACGCTCTCGCTGCATGATCTGGTACGCCGCAAGAAGGATGAGGCCGACCGCCGCATCGTGTACCTGAACCGCACCGTGAATGGTTCCGTCTTCCTGCGTGACCTTGGCGAGATCTACGCGTTGGCGCAGGCAGCCTAGCCTTTTTGCGGGATAGGTAAAATTTTCCTAGATTGCCTTAAAATAGCGCTTGCCACATCGCCCGTTTATCGATAAGTTCACATTGTAGGCAAATTCTGCCCTACGCATAAAAAATTAAAAAAACATCGGCAAGCTTTCATACGTCAACTGCTCTGAATGGGGATTACGAGCTATGCCTTTCGCACACCGCCACGGTGCTTCGCTTTTTTCGGCCGAATCGGCCTCCCCCGAACTCAACCCCCTGTCTTTTGCGGAGTAGCCCATGAACGCTATGGTTCAGTCGCTGCGTGACCTTAGCCAGCTGAAACTGGCACTCATGATCGGCACCGCGGTGGTGATGATCGGCTTCTTCGCGTTCGTGTCGCTGCGTTTGTCGGCCCCCACCATGGCGCCCATTTTCACCAGCGTGCCGCTGGAAGACGGCGCGAAGATCATCCAAGAGCTGGACGCCAAAGGCATTCCGTATGAGCTGCGCGCCAACGGCACGCAAATTCTTGTGCCCGCCGATCAGGTAGACAAACTCCGCCTCGGCATGGCGCAATTGGGCCTGCCCAGCTCGGGCTCCATCGTGGGTTATGAGATCTTCGATAAGGGCGACACGCTGGGCACCAGCAATTTCGTGCTCAGCCTGAACCAGCTGCGCGCACTGGAAGGCGAACTGGCGCGCACCATCTCCAGCTTTGAAACGGTGGATAATGCGCGCATCCATCTGGTGATGCCCAAACGCGAACTGTTCACGCGCGACGCCGCCATGCCCACCGCCAGCGTGGCCGTGAAGCTGCGTGGCGTGAGCAACCTGAGCAAGAACGAGATCGCGGCCATTCGCCACCTTGTGGCGACCGCCGTACCGGGCCTGAAGCCCCAGCACGTGACCATTGTGGACAGCCGCGGCGCCCTGCTCGCCAAGGGCGTGGATGAGGCCACCGACCCCAACGTGATGAGCGAAGAAGCCGAAGATTTCCGCGTGGCTTACGAGAACCGCACGCGCGACACGATCGAGCGCCTGCTGGCCCAATCCATCGGCACCGGCAAAGTGAAGGCCGAAGTGCATGCCGATATCGATTTTGACCGCATCGTGAAGAACGAAGAGAAGTTCGACCCCGAGGGTCAGGTCGCGCGTTCGGTGCAATCGGTCAGCGAGAACGAGCGCTCGAACGAAGCCGCCGACGGCACGGTGAGCGTGGGCAACAACCTGCCCCAGAACCAGACCAACAGCGCCGGTGCAGGCGGCTCGAACTCGGACCGTAACCGCAACGAAGAGACCACCAACTTCGAGATCAGCAAGCAAGTGGTGAACTCGGTGAAAGAGACCGGCACCGTGAAGCGCCTGTCGGTGGCGGTGCTGGTGGATGGGCTCTATACCGGTGAAGGCGACAAGGCCACCTACGCGCCGCGCACCGAAGAGCAGCTGAAGCAGTTGGAAGAGCTGGTGCAGTCGGCCATTGGCTATGACGCCAGCCGTGGCGACGAAGTGAAAGTGGTGAACATGCAGTTCGCGCAGGAAGGCAGCGACCTGTTCGCCGAAGGCCCGTTCGACTGGCTGAAGAACGACTTCAACTCCATCATCCAGACGCTGGTGCTGGGCGGTGTGGCCATCCTCTCCATCCTGCTGGTGATCCGCCCGCTGGTGGCCCGCGCCATCGAATCGGCAGAAGCCGCGACCAAGGACGAGGAAATGGACCAGCTCTCGCTGGTGGCACCGAACATTGCTGCCCGCCTGACCGACCAGTCGCGTGCCAGCTCGCTGGGTGACGAGGAGCCGGAAGAGGATATGATCAACATCGACCGTATCCAGGGCAAACTGAAATCGAGCAGCTACAACAAGATCAACGCAATGATCGAGAAGCACCCAGAAGAGACCGCACAGATCTTCCGCCAGTGGCTCAGCAGCATGAACTAGGAAACGGTAAGCACCATGGCACCCCTTCCCACCACGACCGATAAAAAAGAAGATTACCGCAAGCTCAGCGGGCCGCAGAAAGCCGCCATCCTTATGATGTCGGTGGATGAGGAGAACGCGACCAAGCTGTTCAACCTGCTGGACGATGAAGAGATCAAGGAGATCTCGAACACCATGGCGTCGCTCGGCACGGTCAGCTCCGAAACGGTGGAGCGCCTGTTCCTTGATTTCGTGGAGTCCATGTCCTCGACCGGGGTGGTGGTGGGTAACTTCGACTCCACCGAGCGCCTGCTGATGAAAGCCCTCGGCAAGGACCGGGTGGATTCCATCATGGAAGACATTCGCGGCCCCGCCGGTCGCACCACGTGGGACAAGCTGGGCAACGTGAACGAGGAGATCCTCGCCACCTTCCTGAAGAACGAATACCCGCAGACCATTGCGCTGGTGCTTTCCAAAATCAAGGCCGACCACGCGGCGCGCGTGCTCTCCGTGTTCCCGGACGAGCTGGCGACCGAGGTCATCATGCGCATGCTTGGCATGGAAGCCGTGAAGAAAGAAGTGCTCGACGGTGTGGAGAAAACGCTGCGCGTGGAATTCATGAGCAACCTTGCAAAAACGCAGCGTCGCGACACCCACGAGATCATGGCCGAGATCTTCAACAACTTCGACCGCAACACCGAATCGAAATTCATGGGTGTGCTGGAACAGAAGAACGTGGAATCGGCCGAACGCATCCGCGCGCTTATGTTCACCTTCGAAGACCTCAAGAAGATCGACATCAATGGCGTTCAGGCACTGCTGCGCGCGGTACCGAAGGACAAGCTCGCCATTGCCATGAAGGGCGCCTCGGAGACCATCAAGGATATGTTCTTCAAGAACATGTCCGAACGCGCCAGCAAACTGCTGCGCGAGGACATGGAAGCCATGGGCCCGGTACGCCTGAAAGACGTGGACGAAGCGCAAATGGCGATCGTGCAGGTGGCCAAAGACCTCGCCGCCAAGGGCGAGATCGTCATCGGCGGCGATTCGGGCGAAGACCAACTGGTGTACTAACGGCGGGATGCACACAGCATGAGCGAAATGAAACTGCAACGCTTCGATATGCGCCACCTGCGCGACTTCCGCGCGCCCATCACGGTGAACACCGCGGCGCTGGAAGAAGTGACCGCTGCCGAGGTGGCCGCCCCCATCGTGCTGCCCACCTTCTCGGAAGAGGATGTGGCCCATGCGCGCGACGCGGCCAAAAAGCTGGGCTACGCCGAAGGGTTCGAAGCCGGGCTGGCGCAGGCCAACAACGAAGCCACCGCCCGCGCCCGCGACCTTGCGCACAACCTTTCGCGCATCGGCGACCAGCTGGCGCAGCTGATGCAACAATACCAGTCGCTCATCGACCAGCAGGCAAGCGAGCTGAACATGCTGGTGCTGATGATCGCGCGCAAAGTTGCCGGTGAAGCGATGGACAAGCACGGCACCGCCACCATCGAAGCCGTGGTGCAACGCTGCATGCCCATCG
Organism: Azospirillum brasilense; assembly: GCA_003241645.1. Classification (GTDB taxonomy): domain Bacteria; phylum Pseudomonadota; class Alphaproteobacteria; order Rickettsiales; family UBA3002; genus QFOX01. The sequence goes on from QFOX01000002.1 coordinate 45,189, forward strand.
TGTTCGGTAAACCGCGCGTGCTGATCGAGATGGCGCCCGCCATGCTGGAAGCCGTGCAGGCGACGCTTTCCGAGCAGTTCGAGCAGGCAGGCTTTCAGGGCGATGTGGAATTCCGCCCGCTGGACGGCATGGACGAACACGACATCCGCGTGAACTGGGCGAATGGCCAGGCCAGCCGCTCCACCGCGCAGATGTGGCAGGAAATCGAGGCACTCTTGCAGCAGGTGCCGCTTACCCCTACGCTGCCCAACCACGACGCATAGAAAATAAAAGGAGCAACCCATGGCCGACGATATGAATTTTGGCGATAACGCCGCCGCCGACGGCAACATTACCCTCGAGGCGGTGCAGGATATTCCTGTCCAGATCTCGGTGGTGCTGGGCAAAACCAGCATGCAGGTGCAGCAGCTGCTGAAGCTGGGCCGCGGTGCCGTAGTGGAGCTGGACCGCAAAGTGGGCGAGCCGGTCGATATCTTCGTGAATAACCGCCTCGTCGCCCGCGGCGAAGTGGTGGTGGTGGAAGACAAGATCGGCGTGACGATGACCGAGATCATCAAGGCCGAGAAATAAGCAACGACCGCAAACAATGCGGCGCTTAGTGAATGAGGTGTGTGTATGAGACTATTGATTGTAGGGGATCTGGGCGGCCAGCTGGGAACGGCAAGCCGCATTGCCCGTGACCGCGGTGCTAAAGTAGCGCAGATCGGCGATATTGAAGGCGCCTACCGCATGCTGTGCGATGGTCAGGGTGCCGACATCATCATGGTGGAAGTGCATCAGGACATCGCTCGCTTCGCGCAGATGCTGCGCGACGAGCGCATCACCGTGCCGCTGGTCGCCTGCGGTATCGAGGTGAACGCCAAGATCGCAGCCCAGGCCATTCGCGACGGCGCGAAGGAATATATTCCCCTGCCGCCGGACGAAGAGCTGATCGCCGCCGTGCTGGAAGCCATTTCCGAGGAAACCCATTCCGTCATCCACGGCTCGGAAGCCATGCGCCGCACCCTCGCCATGGCCGAACAGATCGCGCCCAGCGAGGCCAGCGTGCTCATCACCGGTGAATCCGGCACGGGTAAGGAAGTGATCGCGCGGTTCATCCATAAAAAATCGTCGCGCGCCAGCAAGCCGTTCATCGCGGTCAACTGCGCGGCCATTCCGGCGAACCTCATGGAATCCGAACTGTTCGGCCACGAGAAAGGCGCATTCACCGGCGCGCTTTCGCGTCGCCTCGGCAAGTTCGAGGAAGCCAATGGCGGCACGCTGCTGCTCGATGAGATCTCGGAAATGGATGTGGGCCTGCAATCGAAGCTGCTGCGCGCCATTCAGGAGCGCGAGATCGACCGCGTGGGTGGCAGCAAGCCGGTGAAGGTGAATATCCGCATTCTGGCCACCTCCAACCGCGACCTTGAGGCCGAGGTAAAAAAAGGCACGTTCCGCGAGGATCTCTATTTCCGCCTGAACGTCATCAACCTTATGCTGCCCAGCCTGAAAGACCGGGTGGATGATATTCCGCCGCTGGCCGATTATTTTGTGGAGAAATATTCGAAGGCGAATGCCCTGCCCCCGCGCAAACTCACGGCCGAGGCGATCGCCAAGCTGAAGTCGCACCCCTGGCCGGGCAACGTGCGCGAGCTGGAGAACATCATGCACCGCGCCGTGCTGATGGCGCAGGGCAACGTGATCGACGAGCAGGCCATTCTGCTGCCCGCTTCGTCGCGCCCGGTGGCTGCCGCGCCGCAAGCCGCACCTGCCCCACAAACGGCACATACCGCCGCCGCGCCGCGCAAGCCGAACGATCTGGTGGGCCGCACCGTGGGCGACGTGGAGAAGGAACTCATCCTCGACACGCTGGACCATTGCCTTGGCAACCGCACGCAGGCCGCGCAGGTGCTGGGCATTTCCATTCGCACCCTGCGCAACAAACTGAAACAGTATCAGGACGAAGGTACGCCCGTTAAATCCGCCACGGGTGGCTATTAATGGCCGAGCCGCAGCGCAGCATGATCCCGTTCAGCATGCCGGCCCTGCGGGCGGGTGCGAAAACGGGTGCGCGGCGCAGCGACATCATGTTCGCACTGGCAATCGTGGGCATCATCACGGTGCTCATCGTGCCTATTCCGCCCATGCTGCTGGACATGCTGCTGGGCGTGTCCATCACCATTTCGGTGCTGATCCTGATGACCGCGCTGTTCGTGAACAAGCCGCTGGAACTTTCGGCCTTCCCCACCATCCTGCTTATTTCCACCATGCTGCGCCTGTCGCTGAACATCGCGACCACGCGCCTCATCCTCAGCCACGGGCATGAAGGCAGCCACGCGGCGGGTGGCGTGATCGAAGCGTTCTCGGGCTTTGTCACCGGTGGTTCGGTGCTCATCGGCGCCATCGTGTTCGGCATTCTCACCATCATTAACTTCGTGGTGATCACCAAAGGTTCCGGCCGCATCGCCGAGGTGAGCGCCCGCTTCTCGCTGGATGCGATGCCGGGCAAGCAAATGGCCATCGACGCCGATCTGTCGTCTGGCCTTATCGACGACAAGACCGCCAAAGCACGCCGCAAAGAGCTGGAAGACGAATCCACCTTCTATGGCGCCATGGACGGTGCCAGCAAGTTCGTGCGCGGTGACGCGGTGGCGGGCCTGCTCATCACCTTCATCAACCTCATTGGTGGCATGGTCATCGGCATCGTCATGAACGATCTGCCGTTCGCCGAAGCGGTGAACACCTACACCAAACTCACCATCGGTGACGGGCTGGTGGCCCAAATCCCGGCGCTCATCATCTCCATCGCCGCGGGTATCCTGGTGACCAAAGCGGGGGTCGAAGGCAGCTCCGAGAAGGCCGTGCTGGGCCAGCTGTCGCGCATTCCCACGCCGCTGGCCATCACCAGCGGGTTGCTGTTCTTCTTCGCGCTGCTGCCGGGCATTCCTAAAATCCCGTTCCTGATGCTCTCAGGCCTCATGGGCTACCTTGCGCTGTACCTGCACCGCACCGCCAAGCAAAAACGCACGACCGATGCGGCCGCGGCTGCAGGTGGCGCAGCGGTGGGCGGCGTGCCCTCGGCTCCCGGTGCGCCGGGTGCCCCCGCGCCGGTGGATGAGAAAATTTCCGAAACGCTGCAGATCGACAATCTGCGCCTTGAGCTGGGCTATGGCCTGCTGCCGCTCATCAACTACCAGAAAGGCCACCGCCTGACCGAACAGATCAAGGCGCTGCGCAAGCAGGTAGCGCGCGAGCTTGGCTTCGTGATGCCGCCGGTGCGCATTCAGGACAACATGCAACTGCCTGCCAACACCTACGTTATCAAGGTGAAGGAAGTGGAGACCGCACGCGGCGAGATCCGCCCCGACATGCTGCTGGTGATGGACCCGGGCGGCGCGAAGATCACCCTGCCCGGCGAAGAAACCGTGGAGCCGACCTTCGGCCTGCCCGCCATGTGGGTGACCGAGAATTACCGCGAAGAAGCTTTGTTCCGCAATTACACCGTGGTGGACCCGCCAACGGTGGTCACCACCCACCTCACCGAAGTGGTGAAGGAGAACATGGCCGACCTGCTCAGCTACGCCGAAACGCAAAAGCTGCTGGACGATCTGGGCAAGGAAGAACAGAAGCTGATTTCCGAGACCGTGCCGTCGCAAATTTCCGTATCTGGCGTGCAGCGCGTGCTGCAGAATTTGCTCAGCGAAATGGTCAGCATTCGCGACCTGCCGACCATTATGGAAGCCGTGGCCGAATCCAGTCGCGTGACGCAGAACGTGCAGCTCATTACAGAGCATGTGCGCATGCGCCTTGCCCGCCAGATCAGCCACGCCAACACGAACGAGGAAGGCTATATCAGCATCCTCGCCATGAGCCCCGCATGGGAGCAGAGCTTCGTCGAATCGCTTTCCGGCGAAGGCGAAGAAAAGGTCCTCTCCATGCCGCCCAGCCGCATTCAGGATTTCATCACCACCGTGCGCCAGAAATACGACCAGCTGGCCATGCAAGGTGAGAATCCTATTTTGCTGACCAGCCCCACTATCCGGCCGTATGTGCGCTCCATCATCGAACGCTTCCGCCCCAGCAGCGTGGTGCTGAGCCAGAACGAGATCCACCCCAAAGCACGCATTAAAACCGTAGGCCAGCTCGCATGAAAATGAAGCAGATCGAAGCGGCCAACATGAAAGAGGCCATGCGCATCGCCCGCGAAGAGCTGGGCGACGATGCCGTGCTGCTGGAAAGCAAAAACACGCATGGCGGCATCGTGGTGACCTTTGCCATCGACGAGGAAGAACCGCTGGGCTTCGACGATATTCCCTTCACCGCGCCGTATGAGATCGCACCGGAGCCGTACGTACCCAGCATGGCACGCCCGGCGAGCGCCCGCGCCGAGATCGACCACCCGGCTTTTGTGATCGCGCGTGATGTGGTGGCGCACCACACCCTGCCTGAGGCGCTGCACGAGCAACTCATGCGCGCGCTGGTGGGGGCCGATTATGTGGCGGGTGGCCTGAACGACGTGGCCGAGCATGCGCTGGCCGACGCGCTGGCGCGCACCCTCACCTACAAGACCATTGCCACCGGCCAGACGCTGCCGCCCGATCGTGCGGTCATGCTGGTGGGCATGCATGGTGCGGGCAAAACCTCGGCGCTGGCGAAGCTCGCCACCGAGCTGACGCTGCAGAAAAAACCCGTGGTCATTATTTCTGCCGACAATGAACGTATGGGCGCGGCCGACACGCTGGCCGGGCTTTGCGGCCTGCTGAAATGCAACTTCCACATTGCCGAGGACCGCGCCGCGCTGAAGCCGCTGCTGCGCGAATATCTCGGCCGCGCATGGGTGCTGGTGGATTCCACCGGCGTGAACATCTACGAGTTCCAGCAGCTCAAGGCGCTGGGCGAACTGGCGGGCCTTACCGGAGTTGAGCCCATTCTCACCTGCCCCGCCGGCATGGATGCGGGCGAAGCGCAGGAAATGGCCAGCGTGCTTTCGTTCCTTGGCATTGAGCGCATGGTGGCCACCAAAGTGGATGCGACGCGCCGCCTCGGCAGCCTGTTCACCGCGGTGCATGCCGGTGGGCTGGCGCTGGCGAACATGAGCAATTCCGCCAAACCCACCGAAGCCTGCACGCCCGCCACCGCCCCGGCGCTGGCACGGCTGATGATGCGCCATGTGCGCGAGCGAACCGCCTAAGGAGCCCCCATGAACGCACCCGCCCCCATGACCCACCCGCTTCGCGCCGAAAACATCATTGCCGTGGCCTCCGGCAAGGGAGGGGTCGGCAAGACATGGTTCTCCATCACGCTGGCGCATTTGATGGCGCGCGCCGGCCGCCGCACGCTGTTGTTCGATGGCGATATCGGCCTCGCCAATGTGGATGTGCAATTGGGCCTCACGCCTGCGCGCGACCTCGGCTCGGTCTTCGCCGGGAAGATTCCCATGAAAGAAGCCATCACCCATTACGAAGCGGGCAATTTCGATATTCTGGCCGGGCGTTCCGGTTCCACCAGCATGGCAGGGCTTGGCGCACAGCGCATGATGCCCGCCATCGAGCAGCTGGTCGAGCTGGCAGGCAGCTACGATTTCGTCATCATCGATCTCGGCGCGGGCATCGAACAGCATGTGCAGGTCATGTCGTCCATCGCCGCGCGCGTCGTGGTGGTGCTGACCGACGAGCCCACCTCGCTGACCGATGCGTATGCGTTCATCAAGCTGGTGACCGCGCGCGAGAACGCACCGCAGGTGCAGTTGGTCATCAACCAGGCGCAATCGCAGAAGGAAGGCGAGCACACCTACGCCACCATCAACCGCGCCTGCACGAACTTCCTGAAATTCTCGCCGCCGCTGCTCGGCGTCATCCGCAAGGATAATAAGGTGAAGGATTCGATCCGTTCGCAATCCTCGCTGCTCACCAAAGCGCCGCACACCACCGCCGCGACCGATGCGGCGAGTATCTCCATCAAGCTGATGAAGAAAGAATAGGAACGCGCCGGTGGTCGAACAATTCGCAGCACCGCCGATCAACCCGCTCATCAGCATTCAACCGCTGAGCACCCCCGCCCCGGGCCGCGACGCCGCCGGGGCCGTGCCACCGCAACTGGCTAATGTGCCGCCGGGCACGGTGGTGGAAGGGTTCGTGGTCAACCGCGACCCCACGGGCAACCCGGTCATCCGCACGGTGCTGGGCGACATCCTCATCAAGAGCGATGTGTTCATGAAGACCGGCAGCGAGATCGTGTTCCGGGTAGACACCACGCAGCAAAGCCATGCGCGCATCCTCACCATTGATGGGCTGAGCCCGCAGGATTACGTGAGCAGCAACGCCCGCCCGTCCGCGGCGGATAGCATCGCCGCCAGCCCCATGCAGCAAAGCGCGCAGGCAGCCGGGCTTGGTGCGCGTGCGGCCGCCGCTGTGCCGTTGCAGGCGTTGCTGGTGAATAACGCGCCGTTGCCCGCGGCCAGCTTAGTGAATAATCCGTTGCTGGCGGCGGTGGCCACGGCGACCACCCCCATTCCCGCCGCGCTGGTGAAGCTGCATCAAGGAGCACAGCTGCAGGTGAAAGTGCTGCAAGTGGCCCTGCCCGAACTGCTGACGCGCGACGCACAACAGGCGGATGCGGCAGCACCCACTGCCACGCCGCGGCCTGCGCCGGGTGCGGCACCTACGGGCGCGCCAGCCGTGCCACCCAAACCGTATGGCCCGGCGCTGGCACAGACCCAGACCTTCACCAACGCGCGCACCGCGCAGGTCGCGCTGCAGCAAGCGCCAGTGCCCGCCGCACCAGCAAGCCCGGCCAACGTGCAAACCTCGCCTGCTGTGCCAACATCGCCAACATCGCCCGCAGGCCAGCCGGTTGTCCCGGCGGCATCGCCTGCTTCTGCTACGCCCTTGCCGTCAACCAACAGTTTGCTGCAGGCCGGCGTACCAACGGATGTGCTGGCCAATATCGTGAACGAAGCGGCGACCGCCGCAGCCATTCAGGCAAAAGTAGCAGCGGCAAAACTACCGTTGCCGGGCGAGGCAGCGGAAGCTGTGCGACCCAATCCGCGCCCGCAAACGCCCGCACCTGCCGTGAACACTGCTTCAGTACAATCTGCGCCCACAAACGCGTCACCGCCGCCAGCAGCGCAGGGTGGCATTCCGGCGCATGTGATCGGCCATGAGGCGGATGGCATGGCCATTCTGCAAACGCCCATCGGCACGCTGAAAATGCAGCTGCCCCAGCCCGTGCCCGTGGGCACCGCCCTGCGGCTGGAGCTGACGCCCACCGACAAACCACCCCTGCCCGTGGGCACTGCGCCGCTGCCGCCCGAGGCGGAACGCAGCATCGCCACGTTGGCGCAGCACTGGCCTGCGCTGGAAGAATTACTGGCCGCCGCCCCCAGCGCCGACCCGGTCCTTGCGCGGGCACTGGCGCAGGCCATGCCCGAGATCGGGCCGAAACTGACCAGCGGCATGCTGTTCTTCGTGGCGGCGGCAAAAGGCGGCGACCTGCGCCAATGGATTGGCACCAAAGCTGTTGCCGCGCTGGAGGAAAAACTGCCCGCGCTGGCCAGCCGCCTGAAGGGCGACATGGCCCAGCTGCAGCAATTGCTGGTGGATTCGCCGCTGCAGCAATGGAACAGCGCCATGATACCGATGCTGCATCAGGGCCAGCTGGAACATGCACGCCTGTTCTGCCGCCGCGAGCAGGACGAAGCGCATGGCACCGGAAAACAGGGCAGCGAGCAGCGCTTCATTCTGGAGGTGGACCTGTCGCAACTCGGTTCCATGCAGTTCGATGGGTTCGTGCGCAAAGCGCCGGGAAAGACCCACCAGTTCGACCTGTTCGTGCGCAGTAGCGGCCCGCTGCCCGAATCGCTCAGCCATGAAATTCGCAGCACGTTCGAGACGGCCATTCAAAGCACCGGCATGCGGGGGTATCTTGGCTTCCAGCATGGCAGCCAGCATTTCGTGCGCCCCATGGCCGACGCCGCGCCGCGGACACAGAGCGGATCGCAACCAATCCTTGCCTGAGCGGGCAAGGCAGGCTACCACACCCGCATGCAAACCGCACGCTCCACACACTCCGCCGCCACGCCGCTGGCCGACCTGAACGCCCTGCGCCAACTGGTGGCAGCCGACCTTGAACGCGTCAACCGCGTGATCGTGGAGCAATCGAAAAGCCAGGTGGCACTGGTGAGCGATGTGGCCGCCCACATCATCGCGGCTGGCGGCAAACGCCTGCGCCCCTGCCTCACGCTGGCCAGCGCCATGCTGTGCGGCTACGAGGGCGAGCGCCATGTGCGCCTCGCGGCCTGCGTGGAATTCATTCACACCGCCACCCTGCTGCATGACGACGTGGTGGATGAGAGCACCCTGCGCCGCGGCGAGCAGACCGCCAACGACATCTGGGGCAACCAGTCGAGCGTGCTGGTGGGCGACTTCCTGTTCAGCCGCGCGTTCCAGCTCATGGTGGCCGACGGTTCGCTGGACGTGCTGAAAATTTTATCCGATGCATCCGCCACCATTTCCGAAGGTGAAGTGCAACAGTTGATGGTTAGCCATGATCTGGCCATCACGCAGGAAATCTATGAACAGGTGATCGGCGCGAAGACCGCCGCGCTGTTCGCCGCCGCCAGCGAGATCGGCCCGGTGGTGGCCGGCAAGCCGGAACTGCGCGACGCCCTGCAGGCCTATGGTTATGCACTCGGCATGGCCTTCCAGATGGCGGATGACGCGCTGGATTACGCCGCCAGCAGCGAAGCGGAACTGGGCAAGGCCATTGGCGATGATTTCCGTGAAGGCAAGATCACCATGCCGGTGATGGTGGCCTACCAGCGCGCCACGCCCGAGGAGAAAACCTTCTGGGAGCACACGCTCGAGCACGGCGAAACGCTGGATGCGGCGACGCTCGCCCACGCGAAAACCTTGATGCAAAAACATGGCGCCATTGAGGCGACCATGCAGCGCGCCACCCATTTCCGTGACGTGGCATTGAACGCGCTGGCAGGCTTTGCCGACAGCCCGGCGAAGGACGCACTGGCGCAAGCCGCCGCCTTCGCGGTGACGCGCCGCTTCTAAAAAAAGATGCCTGTTAACGCTTAGTCGTCGTCGCTTGGGCGAAGGGCCGTGCTGCGCTCATCCAGCAGGCCAGCCTCTTTGTAGTAGCGCAGCGCACCGGGGTGCAGCGGCGCCGTCAGGCCCGAATAGACCATGCGCTCCTTGTCGAGCGTGGCGAACACGAAATGCAGCGTTTTGAAGCTGTCGAAATTATCGAACACCGCTTTGGTCAGCTGGTAGACGGTTTCTTCGCCCTCATCCTCGGTGGTCACGAGGGTGGCTTTCACGCCAAAGGTCGGCGTGTTCTGCGGGTTGTTGGGGTACATGCCGCCCGGAATGGCCGTGCGCGCGTAATAGGGGCTGTCCTTCAGCAGCTTGTCCACTTCCGGCCCTTCGACCGATACCAGCACAGCACCGCAATCGGTGGTGATCTCCTGAATGAGCCCGTTCGGGTGGCCCGCGGTGAACAGCATCGCGTCGATCTCGCCTTTGCAGAGCGCCTGCGCGGCATCCGCCGGTTTGAGTTCCAGCGTTTTAGCGAAGGAGCTACGCGTCCAGCCCTTTTCTTCCATCAGTTCCTGCATGATGGCACGCATGCCCGACCCACGGTCGCCCACGTTCACGCGCTTGCCCTTCAGGTCCGAGAAATTTTTGATGCCGCTTTTCTTGGTCGCGGCAAGCGTGAACATTTCACTGTGCAGCGAGAAGACCGAGCGCAGGCCTTTGAACGCCGGCCCATCGGCGAACACGCCTTTGCCGGTATAGGCGTTGTACTGCCAGTCCGACTGGACGACGGCGAAGTCGTTCTCGTCGTCGCGCAGCGCGTGGATGTTGTAGATGGAGCCAACGGTGGATTCCGCGTAGCAGCGAATGCCGTGCTCTTTGCGGCCACGGTTGATGAGGCGGCAGATCGCCCCGCCCGCCGGATAATACGCGCCGCGCTCGGAGCCGGTCGCGATCGTAACGATACGCTCCTGCGCCTGTGCGGGTTGCGCCGGAAGGCCCACCAGCGCCGCACCCAGTGCCGCGGCAGAGAGAACCAGACAATAACGCAAACGGGCCAGCTTCATAACTTCCTCTGTTCTAGTAAAGGCGCGACATGTATTCGGTCCAGAACCGCTCGAGCTGGTGCATGGACTTATTGGTTTCAGCAAGCTGGGTCAGGCCGGGGTTGCGCTTGTCCAGCTCGGCCACGTTGCGCTCGATCAGCGTGTCGAGCATTTTTACCAGTTCCAGCCCCTTGGGCGACAGGCGCACGCGGGTGGAGCGTTTGTCGTGCGGGGCTTTTTCCTGCACGAGGTAGCCGTTCTGCACGAGGTGCTTCACGTTGTACGACACGTTGGTGCCCAGATAGTAGCCGCGGTTGGTCAACTCGCCCACGGTCAGCTGGTCTTCGCCAATGTTGTAGAGGATCAGCGTCTGGACGTTGTTGATGTCTTCGATCTTAATGCGGTCCAGCTCGCTTTTCACCACGTCGAGGAAACGGCGGTGCAGGCGTTCGATCAGCAGGATGGTTTCAAGGTAGGTTTGCTTCACAAAAGGGCTCCAGAAAATTGCCTTACATTAAAAATCTATCAAGTTCTGCCACAGCTTAGGGCGTTAATCAAGCAGCGCGGGGTCCGACACCAGACGAATACTGACCTTGGTGCCCTTGCCTTTGGTGCTCTCGATCATAATGCGCCCGTGATGCAACTCCACCAGCCGTTTCGCCAGCGGCAGGCCAAGGCCCGCCCCTTCGTATTTGCGGTTCAGCCCGGCATCGCTCTGGTTGAAGTTGGTGAACGCGCGGCCAATTTCCTCCGGCGTCATGCCGATACCCGTATCTTCGATGTCGATGGTGAAATAGACCACGCCGTTGCGCCCGGCCTCGGCGCGCACGCGTACGGTCACCTGCCCTTGCGGCTCGGTGAACTTGATGGCGTTGGAGAGGATGTTCAGGAAGATCTGCATCAACCGCACGCGATCGGCGATGATGCGCGGCAGCTTTGCGGGCACATCCAGGTAAATGTCGATTTTTCGCTGCTGTGCCTGCCCCGCCACGATATTCAGCGCTTTGTCGATGATCTTCGGCAGTTGCAGCTGCTCGAACCGCACGGTGAGTTTGCCGGATTCGGCCTGCGACAGGTCGAGGATGTCGTTGATAATATCCAGCAGGTGCTTGCCGGACACGTGGATGTCGCGCGCGTATTCGACGTATTTTTCGTTGCCCATGGGGCCGAACTGCTGGTCGCCCAGCATGGTCGAGAAGCCGATGATAGCATTCAGCGGCGTGCGCAATTCATGGCTGATATTGCCAAGGAATTGCGACTTGGCCACGTTCGCGGCTTCCGCCTGCTCGCGCGATTTCTCGAGTTCCACCGTTTTGCGCATCAGCCGCTTATCGCGATCTTCGATCTCCTGCAGCATGGCGTTGAACGATTCGATCAGCAGGTCGATCTCCTGCGGGTAGGTACTTAGCGGCGATTGGCGCACGCGCAGCGAATAATCCTTATACAGGCTCACGCGCTGGGCGGTGGTGGCGATCTGGCGGATGGGGCGCATGACCGTGCGGCGTAAATACACGCCGAACCACCAGCTCAGGCCCACGAACGCGGCGATGCTGAAGGCGAACACCACCAGCCCCCAGCTAAAATGCGCCAGAATGGAGCCCGGCGATGCGACCAGCAGCACATAGCCCGTGTTGCGCGGCAAGCGCGGATCGGCAATGGCCACCACCTTACCGACCAGCTGGTAGCTGGAATGGTTGCGGGCGGAAAACCCGGCGCATTGTTTCAGCAGCGAATCCTGCAAATGCTCGTGCTGCTTGAGTTCCTTGTAAAGCGGCCCGGCGCTCGCGTGGGTCGGGTTGCCCTTTCGGTCCAGCAGGCAGGCAAGCACCAGCTGCGGGTTCTGGGCGGTGTATTTCAAGGCGCTGCTGCTGGGCCCGCCCGCCTCGTTCACGCGGGCCACCACCACGCGCGCCTGCGCGGCCAGTTCGCGCCGCACATCGGCCCGCACATGCATGACGGAGAACAGCATCACCTGGAAAAGTACAAGCACAGCAAAGGCTGCGCTGATGAGAATGGCGCTACGCTTATAAAGCTGTTGCAACGAAAAGGCCATGGAAGGGATGGTTGTACCCCAGCGCATTTAAAAAATCATTAACGAAATCGGGGCGTTATCACGTGAACTAACCGAATATAACATTTGCCCCGTTGCCCCCCGCATGCTACCCGCCACACCAGCAGAATAACAAAGGGAACGGACCGTTCTTATGTGTGGGATTATTGGGATCGCGGGGAATGCACCGGCAGCACCGCTGGTGTTGGATGCGCTGCGCCGCCTTGAATATCGCGGCTACGATTCGGCGGGCATTGCCACGCTGGTGAACAACCACATTGACCGCCGCCGCGCGCAGGGCAAGCTTGCCGCGCTCGACACGCTACTGCACGAGCAGCCGCTCAGCGGCACCACCGGCATTGGCCACACGCGCTGGGCCACGCATGGCCTGCCGAACGAGGTGAACGCCCACCCCCACGCGACCGACAAAGTCGCCGTGGTGCATAACGGCATCATCGAGAATTTCCAGCAGCTGCGCGAGGAACTCACCAAAGCGGGCCGCGTGTTCCTCAGCCAGACCGATACCGAGGTGGTGCCCCACCTCATCACCCATTACCTTGAGCAGGGCAAATCGCCGCGCGAAGCGGTGGCCGCCACCCTGAAGCGGCTGGAAGGCGCCTTCGCGCTGGGCATTATCTTCGCCGGGCATGACGGCCTGCTGTTCGCCGCGCGCCGTGGCTCGCCGCTGGCCGTGGGCTTCGGCAAGGACGCGAACTATCTCGGCTCCGACGCGGTGGCACTTTCGCCGCTAACGCAGAAGATCTGCTACCTCGAAGAAGGCGACTGGGCCGAGATCACCAGCAGCAGCGTGACCGTGTTCAACGCGGCCGACGAAGTGGTGGAGCGCCCCATCAAGATCACCGCGCTCACCGGTGCGACGACGGGCAAAGGCAATTTCCGCCACTTCATGCAGAAAGAGATCTTCGAGCAGCCCTCGGTCATCGGCCAGACGCTGAACGTCTATTACAACCCCACCACCGCGCGCATCACCATGCCGGACATGCCGTTCGCGCTGGCGGAGATTCCGCGCGTGACCATCGTGGCGTGCGGCACCTCGTATTACGCGGGGCTGGTGGCGCGCTACTGGATCGAATCCATGGCCAAGCTGCCCGTCGAGATCGATGTGGCCTCCGAATTCCGCTACCGCGAACCGCCGCTGGAAAAAGGCGGCCTCACACTGGTCATCTCACAATCCGGTGAAACGGCCGATACACTTGCCGCCCTGCGCTACGCCAAGCAGGCGGGCCAGCACACGCTGGCCATCGTGAACATGCCGGAATCCAGCATGAGCCACGAAGCCGAAGCCACGCTCTACACCCATGCGGGCCCGGAGATTGGCGTTGCTTCCACCAAAGCCTTCACCACGCAGCTGACCGTGCTTGCCGCCTTTGCGCTGGCACTGGCCGAAGCGCGCGGCAGCGTGGACGCGGCCGAGATGGCCCGCCTCACCCATGCGCTGGCCGAAGTGCCCGCCCGTGTGAGCGAAGTGCTGCACCATGCCGACGCGATCGAAAAGCTCGCCGCCAAACTGCAATACGCCAAGGACATGCTGTATATCGGCCGCGGCACGGCCTTCGCCATTGCGCACGAAGCCGCGCTGAAAATGAAAGAGATCTCCTACATCCATGCCGAGGCATATGCTGCGGGCGAAATGAAGCATGGCCCCATCGCCCTCATCGATGAAACGGTACCGGTCATCGCCTTCGCGCCGAAAGACCACCTGTTCGAGAAGACCGCCAGCAACATTCAGGAAGCCGCCGCACGCGGTGGCCGCATCGTGACCCTGTCGGATGCGGAAGGCGTCGCCGCACTGAAGGACGTGTCGGTCGAATCCATCGTGCTGCCCAGCGTGCACCCGGTGGTGGCGCCCATTCTGTATGCGATCCCCGCGCAGTTGCTGGCCTACCACACCGCCGTGCTGAAAGGCACCGACGTGGACCAGCCGCGCAACCTCGCGAAATCCGTGACGGTGGAATAATGCAACCCGACGACGCCCGCACCGGCTACCGCCCGGATATTGACGGGCTGCGCGCCATTGCCATTCTCAGCGTGCTCATTTTCCACGCCGAAAAAACGTGGCTGCCCGGCGGGTTCATCGGGGTGGATCTGTTCTTCGTGATCTCGGGTTACCTCATCACCGGCATTCTGCTGCGCGACCTTGCGCTGCAGCGTTTTTCCATCCTCACCTTCTACAAGCGGCGCGTGCGCCGCATCTTCCCGGCGTTGCTGGCGGTCATGGCCAGCTGCTTCGTGCTGGGCTGGTTCGCCCTGCTGCCCGACGAATTCCGCCAGTTGACCGCGCATATTTCCAGCGCCAGCGTGTTCATTTCCAATTTCGTGCTCTGGAAAGAAGCAGGCTATTTCGACGCCGCATCCGACGCGAAGCCCCTGCTGCATCTGTGGTCGCTAGGGGTGGAAGAACAATTCTACATTCTCTGGCCGCTGCTGATGTGGGCGGCGTGGCGCTGGAAGCGGCATGTGCTGGCGCTCATTGGCGTGCTGTTCGTGCTGTCACTGGGCATGAGCATTGCGTTCACCCCGAAATACGACGTGATGAGCTTCTACCTGCCCCTCACCCGCTTCTGGGAACTGATGGCGGGCGGGCTGCTGGTCTACGGGCAGCAGCATTTCTCCACCGTTATGGCGCAGCAACACAGGCTGCGTGAAGCCCTCGCGGCGGCAGGACTCGGCTGCATCGCCATTGGCCTTACCACCATTACGCAGGACATGCCCTTTCCCGGCTGGCGCGCGCTGTGGCCGGTGCTGGGCGCGGTGCTGCTCATCGCCGCGGGGCCGAACGCATGGGTGAACCGCCACCTGCTCGCCAGCCGCCCCATGGTGTTCGTGGGGCTCATCAGCTACCCGCTTTATCTGTGGCACTGGCCCATCCTGTCGTTCATGTACCTGATGGAATCGGGGCAGGTGCTGCCGCACCTGAAGCTCGCAGGGGTGGCGCTTAGCGTGCTGCTTGCCTGGGGCACCATGCGCTACATCGAAGCGCCCATTCGCTTCGGGCGCTATGCCACATCCACCCGCTGCCTGTGGGTGTTGCTGGGCTGCATGGTGGTGCTTGGTGCCGGCAGCGCCGTGGTGGATATGCAGCACGGCTCGGCGCGCACCCGCGGCATGGACCTGCCGAAACTGCACGACATGGAACAGATCGATGCGTTCCGCGCCACCCTGCCAAAATGCGACGCCAAATACAAAGGGCAGGACCTGAACTGGTGCCACACCAACCTGCCCGGCCAGGCGAACTACGCGCTGCTGGGCGACAGCCACGCCGACCATTTGATGCCCGGCATCACCGCGCTGGAAAAGCAACGCCACTGGTTACTCATCGGCAAATCTTCGTGCGCGCCGCTGGGCGGGCTGCACATCATCGAAAGCGGCCGGCCGGATGTGTGCGCCCAATCCAACCGCACCGCGCTGGATGCGGTGGTGGCCGACCGCGCCATTCGCACGGTGGTGGTGGCCATGCGCGGCAGCATTTATCTGGGCGACACCATCTCGCCGGAGAACCGCGGCAAGTTCGACCCCAGCTTCCTGACGCTGCAGGAAGTGGGCAGCGAGAAACCCGGCGACAAGCGCGAACTGTTCCTTGAAGGACTGCGCCGCACGGTGCGCAGCCTGCTGCTAAGCGGCAAACAGGTGGTGCTGTTCCTTGATGTGCCGGAGATGGATTTCGTGATGATGCGCTGCGTGGACCGCCCCATGACGCTGGCCGCCCCCGCCATGCCAACGCCCTGCGGCGTGGACCGCGCCAAGGTCGAGAAGATGCGTGCCGATTACCGCGCCATCACCCTGCAGGTGCAGAACGAATTCCCGGAAGTGTATGTGTATGACGCATTCCTGCCGCTGTGTGACGCTACCACCTGCTACGCCGCCGACGAGGCACGGCTCTATTACCGCGACAGCAACCACCTCAGCCAGTATGGCAGCGCGAAAGTGGCGCGCGACTTTATAGCGTGGCTGGAAACACAAGGGCTGGTAGATAAAGCGCCAGCGCCGTCACCGGAAAAATGACCAGCGGCCGCAGCGGGCGGTTGGCAAAACGGAACACCAGCAGCGTGAATACCGGCACGCTCAGCAGCAGCCATTGCGGCATGGGCACCAGCGCACCGAACAGCACCATCCACCACACCCATGCGGCCTCAGTAGGTTTGAAGTCAGTGCGTGCAACGCGCGTGGCAAGCTTCAGCACCGCAAGGCACAGCACCAGCATGACCGCCGCGCCCTGCACCCAGCCATAAATGGTGCCTTCGGCCAGTGTGCGTGCCAGCGCCACCGCGGTGAGCGTGTAGCCAAGCACGCTGGCCGATACCCAGCCCTGCTGCCACTGAATGGCCGCCAGAATGGTGACGAACACGCCATAGGTAGCGGCCAGCAGGAAATATTCGCTCACGCCGAATTTCAGGAAATAGCCCACGAAGAAGATGGCGCAGGCAAGCTCAATCAGCGTGTAGCTGCCCGGCACCGGCCCGGCGCAGTAGCGGCATTTGCCGCGCGTGGAAAGCCACGACAGAATCGGGAACAGGTCGATCGGCTTGAGGTCGGCGTTGCAATGGCCGCAGAACGGGTGACGTTCGAACGGGGTTTTGCCGCGCGGCAGGCGATACACCACCGAGCACGCATAGTTGCCCACCGCCGGGCCAATGACCGCCATGCACACAAGACCAATGAGCAGGAACTGGTGCGCTGCGACCCACGCCAGCATTAGTTCTTGGCCACGGCGTCGGGGTTCAAAAGGCTATCGAGGTAGCGCCCCTGGAACAGCGAAAGCCCCACGGCCTTGCCATATTCAATGGCCTGCTCGTTGTCGCAGCGCGTGAGGATCACGCGGTTGCTGCCACAGATCTTGATCGCTTCCGCCACGCGGGCATTCTTCTCGTTCGTCGCGTCACGGGCATGGTCGCCGTTCCATTGCAGCTTGATAAGGTCGAAGCCCAAGCGCTTGCGGTCGATCTGCGGGAAGCTCAAATCCGTCACGCCATCGAGGCAGACACGGTAGCCAAGCTTCTGCACCGTGTCCTTCGCCAGCAGGAAGCCGCTCATATCGGTCAGCACGTCACCGATCTGCAGCTCGATCACCAGCGACACTTTGGTGCTGGGCTTGATCGCCGCGTCGAACTCCGCAAAGCGGTTGGAAAGCAGCGTCGGCACGTTCAGGTTCAGGCTCACCGGGTTGGTGAGGTAGCGCACCGGATTTTTCTGGATGGCGTCGAGCATGCGCTCGTCCAGCCGCTGGGTGAGGTATTTGAACAGCCAGCGGTTGGAAAGCAGGTCGATCTCGGTGCCCAGTTCAGCGCGCAGTGCTGCGATGTTGATGTACATCTCGTCGAACACCGTGCGCACGGAATTATCCGGCATGTAGGCCACCACCGGCTGGCGGCGCACCGTGCCCACAATGTCGGTGTCCTTCAGCGTCGCCTCAATGGTAGCGAGGCTGCTGGCGGTGAAATATTTCATCTCCGCGCGGGGGAAACCCATGGGCTTCATGCCAGAGGCCGCCATGGCCGCGGTCGCCGCCGGGCCAGCGGGCTTCTGCTGCGCGTGGTTCTGGCGCACGCGCATAACTAGGCGCTTCTTGCACAGCGCCATGAATACGTCCCACTCTTCTTCGATCTCGAACAGCGCGCAGAATTCGGGGTTCTCGTCGCCATCCGGCGAGTAGGAGAGCGGATCGTCCATGAACAGGTAGCGCAGCTGGAACATCATTTTGTCCATCAGCGGTTTGGGCATGGAGCGCACCATTACGTAGATGTTCGCGTCCTCGCACAAATAGATCGCGCCATCGCGGTCACCCAGCAGGTCGTTCATCAGGTTCGTGGCGATCTTGATCTGGTATTCGCTGCGGTAATGCTCCAGCAGCTTGCTGAAGTTGAACGCCACCGCCTGCCAGCCCTGCCGGTTCTCCTGCACGATATTGAGCAGCTCAATTAAATGGGCTTCGGGCTCTTTGGTGACGATACGCATGGCGTGGGGCTGCCCTTCCGATTATTCTTCTTCGTCTTCGTCCTCGTCTTCATGGTCCTCGTCGGTCTCGATATATTCCTCGAGATCGTCCACAAGGCGCTCCTCGCCCACCATTTCGGTGAACATTTCGTCATCGGCATCGTCGGAATTGGGATCGACCTCTTCTTCCTCGTGCTCTTCCACTTCCTCGAGCGAGGTCATCTCGACCTCTTCATCCTCGATGGGCTCCAGATCATCGATCGCGCCATCCTCGCCCACGTCGGGCAGGTCCTCGGGCAGATCGTCGTCAGCGAACACGGCGGGCTTCTTGCGCACCGGCTCGGCTTTTTCCTTTTTGGGTTTGGCGGGCTTGGCTTTTACTTCTACCGCCTCTTTCCATGCATGCGCGCATTTCGGGCATGTGATCGGGTTTTCTGCCCCGAAATCATAGAACTTGGCTGCGCATTTCGGGCACTGCCGTTTGGTTCCAAGATTTGCTGCCGTCATAGACCGACTCTCCGTACTTCCGTCGTCCCACCAAGGTGGGTGTAAATGATTGATGTGGGCGGAAACTTGCGTTAAGCACCCCGTGCATTCAGTAAGAATGAGCGCAAACGAAAACGCAACAGGTTTATGGCATTGACTCAGAACAATTCCCATGGGGCCGCCGCCCCCGCGAAATCGCAGGCACAGGGTGCGCTGCGCGGCAGCATCACCGTGCCGGGCGACAAATCCATTTCGCACCGCGCGCTCATGCTGGCCAGCCAGGCGCTGGGCACCACCACCGTGCATGGCCTGCTGGAAGGCGAAGACGTGCTGTGCACCGCCAAAGCGCTGCAGCAATGCGGCGTGCCGATCACGAAGCAGAACGACGGAAGCTGGGTGATCTCCGGTGTGGGCATCCACGGGCTGCACGCCCCGGCCGATGTGCTGGATATGGGCAATGCCGGCACCGCCGTGCGGCTGATGATGGGGCTGCTTGCCCCCTACCCGTTCACCACCCATTTCACCGGCGATGAAAGCCTGTGCAAACGCCCCATGGCACGCGTCACCAACCCGCTGCAGGAAATGGGCGCGCGGTTCGATAGCCGCGAAGGCGGTCGCCTGCCCATCGCCA
This sequence comes from Azospirillum brasilense, assembly GCA_003241645.1. Classification (GTDB taxonomy): domain Bacteria; phylum Pseudomonadota; class Alphaproteobacteria; order Rickettsiales; family UBA3002; genus QFOX01. Next base: position 64,377 of record QFOX01000002.1, read on the forward strand.
TGCAGGGTTCGACCGACCTGCTGCCCATCCATTACACGCTGCCGATGGCTTCGGCGCAGGTGAAATCAGCCATCCTGCTGGCCGCACTCGCCACCCGCGGCACCACCACCGTGGTGGAGCCGGAAGCCACCCGCGACCACACCGAACGCATGCTGCGCTTCTTCGGCATCGCCATCGATAGCAGCACCGACAGCGCCAGCCATGCCGTGACCATCACGCTGAACGGCCTGCAGGCGCAGTCGCCGCAGGAGCGCCAATTCACCGTGCCGGCCGATCCGTCGTCGGCGGCGTTCCCCATCGTCGCGGCGTTGATTACCCCGGGTTCGGAAGTGACGGTGACGAATGTGTGCCTGAACCCGCTGCGCACTGGCCTGTTCACCACCCTGCAGGAAATGGGTGCGCAGCTGACCATCAGCAACCGCCGCGAGGTGGGCGGCGAAGAGGTCGGCGACATCACCGCGCGCCACAGTGCGCTGCGCGGCGTGACCGTGCCCGCCGAACGCGCGCCCAGCATGATCGACGAATACCCCGTTCTCTCCATCGCCGCGGCATTCGCCAATGGCGACACCGCGATGCTCGGGCTGGATGAGCTGCGCGTGAAAGAGAGCGACCGCCTGAGCGCGATTCTCAATGGCCTGCAGCAATGCGGCGTGGCCGCGCGCGCCGAGGGCAATGACCTGTTCGTGAGCGGCAATGGCACGGCCCCGGCCGGTGGCGGCCCGGTGGTGACGCATTACGACCACCGCATTGCCATGAGTTTCCTGGTGATGGGCATGGCCGCGCAATCGCCGGTAACGGTGGATGATGTGCGCGCCATTGCCACCAGCTTCCCCGGCTTCATGGGGCTGATGCGCGGGTTGGGCGCGGAAATTCATGACTAAGCCGCGCGTCATCGCGGTGGATGGCCCCGCTGCATCCGGCAAGGGCACGCTGGCAGCAAAGCTGGCCGCGCATTTCAACCTGCCGCATCTGGACACCGGCGCGCTCTACCGCGGCACGGCGCTGGCCGTGCTGCGTGCTGGCGTTGACCCCGCCAACGAAACGGAATGCGCCCGGCTGGCCGCCGCGCTGGACACCACCGCGCTCGATGATGACGCCCTGCGTACCGAAGAAGTCGGCCAAACCGCCAGCGTGATTTCGGCGCACCCGCAGGTGCGCGCCGCGCTACTGCAATTGCAGCGCGATTTTGCCGCCCAACCCGGCGGCGCCGTGCTGGATGGGCGCGACATTGGCACCGTGATTTGCCCCGACGCGAGCGCGAAATTCTTCGTAGAAGCCAGTGTGGATGTGCGCGCGAAACGGCGTTTCCTGCAACTGCAGGCACGCGGCGAAACGGTGGATTACGAAAAAGTGCTGACCGACCTCGCCGCCCGCGATGCGCGCGACATGCAGCGCACCACCGCGCCATTACTGGCCGCGGCGGATGCGATTACCCTGCACACGGATGCGATGAATGCCGATGAAGTGTTGGCCGCTGCACTGGCGCAGCTGCGGCGCTAACTAGCGCGACTGGCTGATCTGCAGGTCCTGCCGCATGGACTGCACAAAATCCGCCGCCACGGTCTGCCCGCGCTGGTAGGCGGTCATGCTGGCAAGCTCCGGCAGGGCTTGCGCCACGGCGGTGTGCGCGCCCGTCATCAGCTCGGCCACGAGGTTGCCAAGCTGGCTTGCGCGCTGCTCGACCACGCTATCGCTCACCAGACCGCTGCGCTCCAGCACAAGGTGGGCATACACGTCGCGCGCTTTCTCCAGCGCGGCCTGTTGTGCGGCCTGCTGGTCGCCCGGCGCCGATAGCACCGCGCCCAGCGCCGTGTGTTCAATGGCCTGCTCGAAGCTCTGGCCCTGCAGTTTGCTGGCCCAACGGCCCTGTTTTTGTACGTCGCTCATCATATTCTCCTTCTTTTGCGTGGCTTTTAATGCATTTCCTGCAAATATGCATGACAATTCCATGACATTCCAAAACCATGCACAGAATGAATGGATTGCCATTCAACACCCCTTTGGCGGTACCTCCCTAAGCGGTTCAAACTTCGCAAAACCTAACAAAATCCTTGCATTTGCTGTGCGGGAGCGTAAAAGACCACCTCCCTCGCGCAGGTGTGCGTGGGCGCGGTGTGCAATGCTGCCCCGTGAAGAAGCAACCTTAACCAAGACTGGATTTAGCATGGCCAAATCGGCAACCGCTCGCAAACATGACGACGAGCAAGAAGAAATCGTAGAAAAAGCAGCCCCCTTCTCGACCGGCGAAAACTTCGCTGACCTGTTCGAGAACAGCGCCAGCGGCAAAGTGGCCGAAGGCAGCGTGGTGAAAGGCACCGTTGTTGGCATCGAAAAAGGCTTCGCCATCGTGGATGTGGGCCTGAAAAGCGAAGGCCGCGTAGAATTGAAAGAATTTGCCTCGGCGGGCGTGATCCCCGAGCTGAAAGTGGGCGACCAGTTCGACATCTATATCGAGCGCGTTGAGAACCGTCATGGCGAAGCGCAGCTGAGCCGTGAAAAAGCACTCCGCGAAGAATCGTGGGTGAAGCTGGAACTGTTCCACAAAGACCAGACCAAGATCGAAGGCGTGATCTTCGGCCGCGTCAAAGGTGGTTTCACCGTGGACATTCAGGGCGCTGTGGCGTTCCTGCCCGGCAGCCAGGTGGACATTCGCCCCATCAAAGACGTAACCCCGCTGATGGGCATTCCCCAGCCGTTCCTGATCCTGAAGATGGACCGCCGCCGTGGCAACATCGTGGTATCGCGCCGCGCGGTGATGGAAGAGTCGCGCGCCGAAGCACGTGGCCAGCTGCTCGACAAGATCGCCGAAGGCCAGATCCTCGACGGTATCGTGAAGAACATCACCGATTACGGTGCGTTCATCGACATGGGTGGCGTGGATGGCCTGCTGCACGTGACCGATATCTCGTGGAAGCGCATCAATCACCCGAGCGAAGTGTTCGCCATTGGTGATGCCGTACGCGTGATCGTGACCAAATTCGACCAGGACACCAAGCGCATCAGCCTCGGCATGAAGCAGCTTGAGAGCAACCCGTGGGAAGGCGTGTCGCACAAGTTCGTGCCCGGCGCCCGCATGCAGGGTAAGATCACCAACATCACCGATTACGGTGCGTTCGTTGAGCTGGAATCCGGCATCGAAGGCCTCGTACACGTGTCGGAAATGAGCTGGACCAAGAAGAACGTTCACCCCTCCAAGCTGGTGCAGACCGGTCAGGAAGTGGAAGTTCAGGTGCTCGACGTGGATGCTAACAAGCACCGCATCAGCCTTGGCATGAAGCAGGTGATCGACAATCCGTGGAACAACTTCGCGGCCAACCACCAGGAAGGCGACATCATCGAAGGTGAAGTGCGCAACATCACCGACTTCGGTCTGTTCGTTGGCCTCACCGGTGACATCGACGGCCTCGTGCACCACAGCGACATCAGCTACAGCGAGCCGGGCGAAGAAGCCATCAAAGCCTACAAAAAAGGCGACAAGGTGAAAGCCCGCATCCTCGTGGTTGATATCGAGAAAGAGCGCATCAGCCTCGGCATCAAGCAGCTGGAAGAGAACCCCGCCGGTGACACCACCAGCGATTACCGCAAAGGCCAGGTGGTGACCTGCAAAGTGACCGCCGTGGAAAAAGACGGGATCGAAGTGGAGATCGCCGAAGGCGTGAAGTCCTACATCAAGAAGGGCGACCTCAGCCGTGACCGCCAAGACCAGCGCCCCGAGCGCTTCGCCGTGGGTGACCGCGTCGATGCGAAAGTGGTCAGCGTCGACAAGCGCACCCAAAAGGTTGCCGTGTCGATCAAGGTACTGGAGATGGACGAGCACAAGCGCGCCATCGACGAGTACGGTTCGTCCGACTCGGGTGCCACCCTTGGCAACATCCTTGGCGCAGCGCTTGAAGAAGCCTCGACCAAAAAAGCAAAGAAGTAATCGCGCTTCCTGCTTGACGAATGAAACCCCGGCAGGGCAACCTGCCGGGGTTTTCTTTTACATTTTTCCGTCATCGCCCGAATCGCGGTGCGATTATAGGGCGATCCACCTAATTTATTTGGATTCCCCTCTAATTTGCTGTCACACATTCGGGGAATGACTGTTTAGGAGTCTAACACCATGTCACAAGGTGACCTTCTCGCCGATCGCAAACGCCTGAAGCGCGGGCTGCATAGCTGGCGCACGCTGGCCATCCTCGCTGTGCTCATCACGCTGGTGGTGGTCGCCCAGCAATACGGTGGCAGCGGCGATGGTAAAGGCATGCCCGGCAAAAGCTACATCGCGCAGGTGACCATCGAGGATATGATGCTCGACGACCCCGAGCGTGATGCGCTGCTGGAGGAGATCGCCGAGGATAAGAACGCAAAAGCCCTGCTGGTGCGCCTGAATTCGCCCGGCGGCACCACCGTGGCCGGTGAAGAACTTTACCTGCAGCTGCGCAAAGTGGCCGAGAAGAAACCCGTCGTCGGCGTGATGCGCACGGTGTGCGCCAGCGCGTGCTACATGGCAAGCCTCGGCACCGACCATGCCATTGCGCGCGAGAGCACCCTCACCGGCTCCATCGGCGTGCTGCTGCAAAGCGTGGAAGTGAGCGAGCTGGCGAAGAAGCTGGGCGTGGAGCCCATTACTATTACATCCGGCAAATATAAGGACGTACCCTCCTTCACCAAAAAATTCACCGAGGATGAACGCGCCGTGGTGCGCCAGCTGGTGGACGATGCCTACGCCCATTTCGTGGACCTGATCGCCGACCGCCGCAAGATGGACCGTGAACGCGTGCTTACGCTGGCGGATGGCCGCGTTTACACCGGCCGTCAGGCCTTGCCGCTGGGGCTGATCGATGGGCTGGGCGGCATGGATGAAGCGGTCGAATGGCTGGAAACCGAGAAAAAGCTGCCCAAGGACATGGAAATCCGCGAAATGGAGGTCAAACCCGAGTTCGAATCGCTGTTTTCCGCGCTAAGCCAATGGACGGGCGTAGAAATTTTCGGCCGATCGACACTAGGGCTTGACGGGCTGGTTAGCATGTGGCAGCATCCACTCACGCAATAACGCTATGATAAGGCTAGAGAAATGACCAAGTCAGAACTCATCCAACGCCTAAGCAAACGTTACCCGCACCTGTATCAGCGTGATATTGAGGTGTTGGTGAACACGATGTTCGACGAAATCACCAAGGCGTTGGCCGCCGGGAACCGCGTGGAATTGCGCGGCTTTGGGGCCTTCTCGGTGCGCGAGCGTGAAGCCCGCGCCGCCCGCAACCCGAAGAACGGGGCCATGGTGAATGTCGGCTCGCGCAGTGCGATCTATTTCCGCACCGGCAAAGAGCTGCGTGAGCGCATCATCAACGTCATTCCCAAAGAATAGGGTCGTTGCCGGTGCTGCTGTTCCGCATCGTCGGCATTGGCTGCTACCTCGCGCTTGCGTTCCTGATCCTCGGGTTCATCTTTACTAACCGCTCGCCCGTGAGCGTGGAACTTTTCCCTTTGGGCGCCACCGGCGAAATGCCGCTTTACATTGTGTTGTGCAGCCTGTTCGTGGTTGGGCTGTTGCTGGGGCTGCTGCATAGCGCGGCGGTGTGGCTGCGCATGCAGCGCCGCGTAAAACGCGCCGAGCGTGCCATTGCCCAGTTGGAAAAAGAGATCGCCGCGCGCGAGCAATCGCCCGCAAAGCAGGACGCATGAGCGTCGCCATCAAGAATTGTGGCATCAAGACCGCGCAGGCATTGCACGAGTGCGCCCGCACCGGTGCAGGCTATGTCGGCTTCGTGCACCATTTGGCCAGCCCGCGCCATGTGCCGCTGGAGCAGCTGAAAAAGCTCGCCGCCAAAACGCCCGATCACGTGAAACAGGTGGTGGTGCTGGTCGATCCGTCGCTCGAATTGCTGGACGAGATCCTCACCGTCATCCGCCCGCATTTCTGGCAGGTGCACCGCGTGGCCGCCGCCGACCGTGTGCGCGCCATTACCACGCATACCGGCATTCCCGTCATTACCGCCATTTCCGTGCGTGATCGCAATTCGCTGACCAACATCGACGCGCTGGAAGGCGCCAGCGACCATTTGCTGTTCGACGCGCACCACCCGCATCAGGAAGGCGGCTCCGGCACGGTGTTCGACTGGTCGCTCATGCGCCTCATCCGCCCCAGCAAACCGTGGTTCCTCGCGGGCGGGCTAAATGCCGACAACGTGGCCGATGCCATTGCCGCCACCCACGCCCCGATGGTGGATGTGAGCAGCGGCATCGAGAGTACGCCGGGCGTCAAATCGCTGGAAAAGATTGCAGCGTTCAATGCGGCTGTGCTACACGGTTCCCACTAATTTTTTGTCATTCCTGCGGAAGCAGGAATCTACGGCCGCTAGCGCTAGAGTCCCTAGATCCCCGCCTGCGCGGGGATGACAATGTAAGGGATACCATGAAAAATAATTTTCATCACCTGCCGGATGAATCCGGCCATTTTGGGATCTATGGCGGCCGCTACGTGGCGGAAACGCTCATGCCGCTTATTCTCGAGGTGGAAGCGGCCTACAACGCCGCCAAGGTCGACCCCACCTTCCGCGCGCAGTTCGATGATTTGCTGAAGCATTACGTGGGCCGCCCGAGCCCGCTCTATTTTGCCGAACGCCTGACCGAGAAACTCGGCGGCGCGCAGATCTATTTCAAGCGCGACGAGCTGAACCACACCGGCGCGCACAAGATCAATAACTGCATCGGGCAAGCACTGCTGGCCATGCGCATGGGCAAAAAACGCATCATCGCTGAAACCGGCGCGGGCCAGCATGGCGTGGCCACCGCCACGGTGTGTGCGCGCTTCGGCCTGCAATGCGTGGTCTATATGGGCGCGAAGGATATGGAGCGCCAGGCCCCCAACGTGTTCCGCATGAAGCTGCTGGGCGCGGAAGTGATTCCCGTGCAGTCCGGCTCGCGCTCGCTGAAAGACGCGATGAACGAAGCGCTGCGCGACTGGGTCACCAACGTGGCGGATACCTATTACCTCATCGGCACGGCAGCGGGCCCGCACCCCTTCCCCGCCATGGTGCGTGATTTCCAGTCGGTCATCGGCGCGGAAGTGCGCGAAGAAATGCTCGCCCGCCTTGGCCGCCTGCCCGATTCGCTGGTCGCCGCCATCGGCGGTGGCAGCAACGCCATTGGCCTGTTCTACCCCATGCTGAACGATGCCGACGTGCAGATGATCGGCGTGGAAGCTTCCGGCAAGGGGCTGGACACCGCCGAACATGCCGCCTCGCTCACCAAGGGTTCGCCCGGCGTGCTGCATGGCTGCCGCAGCTACCTGCTGCAAACGGCCGATGGGCAGATCGACGAAGCGCATTCGATTTCCGCCGGGCTTGATTATCCCGGCATCGGCCCCGAGCATGCGTGGCTGAAGGATTCCGGCCGCGTGGAATATGCCGCGATCGGCGACGATGAAGCGCTGGAAGCATTCAAGACGCTGGCCGCCACCGAAGGCATCCTGCCGGCGCTGGAGCCCGCGCATGCACTCGCCGAAGTCATCAAGCGCGCGCCGAAACTGCCGCCCGAGCATGCGATGGTCATGAACCTCTGCGGCCGTGGCGATAAGGATATTTTCACCGTGGGTGCCGCACTCGGGGTGAAGCTATGAGCACCCGCATTGCCGAAGCATTCGCCCGCTGCAAGGCCGAGAACCGCGCCGCGTTCATTCCGTTCCTGATGGGCGGCGACCCCGACGCGGCAAAAGCGCAGGCGCTGCTGAACGCCCTGCCCGCCGCCGGAGCGGATATTGTGGAGCTGGGCATTCCCTTCTCCGACCCCATGGCCGACGGGCCGGTGATTCAGGCCGCGGGCCTGCGCGCGCTGGCCAATGGTGCCACGTTGAAGACCGTGCTGGCGCAGGCGAAAGCCTTCCGCGCGGCGCACCCCACCACCCCGCTGGTGCTGATGGGCTACCTGAACCCGGTGTATATTTACGGCTACGACGCCTTTGCGCGCGACGCCGCCGAAGCAGGCGTGGATGGCATCATTCTGGTGGACCTGCCGCCCGAGGAAGCCGCCGAGCTTGAGCCACAATTGCGCGCCCAAGGCATCGCGCTGGTGCGGCTTATCGCGCCGACTTCGGTGCCCGCGCGCCTGCCCTTGCTGGCCAACGGTGCCAGTGGCTACCTGTATTATGTATCGGTCACCGGCATTACGGGTGCTGCGGCCGCCAGCGCTTCCAGCGTGAAGGACGCGCTCGGCGCCATTGCCACGGTCACCGACCTGCCGGTCTGCGTGGGCTTCGGCATCAAGACCGCGGCGGATGTTGCAAGCTTCAACCATGCCGATGGCGTGGTGGTCGGCTCGGCCATCGTCAACCTCATCGGGCAAACGCAAGGCGATGTCGCCGCCGTTTCAGCCTTCGTGGCAGAACTCGCCGCAGGCTGTGTGCGGTAACCTTTATTCCGTCATCCCGGAAAGCGAAGCAATCCAGCGCAATCCATTGAATACAAGCCGTACAACACTACGGCCGTGCCACGGTGATTCTACTGAATCACCTGAGCAGGATTTCGTGCTGCTGCACCATGGATCCCGGACAAGCTCGCCTACTGGCTTCGCTTTCCGGGATGACAAAAAAAGAGCCTTCATCTTTGTCATTCCTGCGAACGCAGGAATCTACTCCGCTGTAAAAGCAGGAGCCGGGGCGACGATGGAGGATCAGCGCAGGCTTTCCAACAAACCGATGGCGGAATGACAGAAAAAAAGCCTTCATCTTTGTCATTCCTGCGAACGCAGGAATCTACTCCGCTGCAAAAGGAGAAGCCGGGGCGACGATGGAGGATCAGCGCAGGCTTTCCAACAAACCGATGGTCGGCTTGCCGTGTTCCTGTTCCGGCGGCTCGATGCGTTCGCGCAAGCCAAGCAGCACCCCATGCAGCATCGCCTCAATGGCTGCGCGCGGATCAGCATCCGCCCCCGGCACACGGTGTTCGATGCGCTTGTTGTAATGGTCCTCGATGGCGGGAATACGCAGCGCACAGTAGCGATTATTCACCCCCCAGCCCGCCAGTTTCGGCACATGGTCCGTATCGTCGAACCGGTACATGGAATAACCGCCGGGGCAGAAAATCGGCAAGGCGCGCGGCAAGTCGGCCAGCAGCCCGCCGAGGCTCCAGCGCAGCGCGTCGCTCGTCCATTCCTCGGTTTTATGATACGCGTTGATGCCGTCGCCATCGGCCAGATGCAGGTGCAAATGCAGGCCGCTGGCCGGTTGGTCGCTGAAGGCCTTGGCGTCGAACGTGACGCGCACATCCGCCCGGTTGGCGTGGGCGGTGATGGTGTCGCGGATGATCTCCAGCCATTCGGCCAGCCGCTCGGCGCTGGTGATGTGCGTGACCAGCTCATACTGGTGGTCGCCCGCTTCTTTTTCAATGCGCAGCAATGACACACCGCGGGCGATCAGCGCATCGCGCACCGGGCCCCAGAATGCATCCAGCGTTTCACCGCGGCTATCGGCCAGCAGCACGTAGCACTCGATCTCTGCCGCCATGACGGGGCTAAGGCCGAATTCGGATTGGAGGGATTGGATGATGATCGTTTGCATAGCTGCCCCGTACCGTAGCGGAACGGTTCTTTTTGTCATCCTGAACGAAGTGAAGGATCTGAGATTCTTCGCTGCGCTCAGAATGACAAGAATAATGGATGGATGGCACGCCTAGCGGTCAGTAGACCGCTCCAGCCATGAGCCCGCGAGAGCGGCGTGAAGGACTAGGCAGTATGCCGATGTCCGAAGCAGGATAAAAGCCTACGCTACCACGCTGTTGAGCCAGTCAACCAGCTGGCCTTTTGGCATGGAGCCGACCTTGGTGGCCACGGGCTTGCCGTCCTTGAACAGGATCAGCGTGGGAATGCCACGCACGCCAAAGCGTTGCGGCGCTTCGGGGTTCTGGTCGATGTTCACTTTCGCAACGGTCACTTTGCCTTCGAATTCCTTGGCGATCTCGTCCAGCACCGGCGAGATCTGCTTGCAGGGCCCACACCATTCGGCCCAGAAATCTACCAGTACAGCGCCCTGGCTGCCCAGTACGGTGCCGTCGAATTCATCATCGGATACATGTTTGGTGGCCATTGGACTCTCGCAAATATGATGTTGTTCTGATGCAGGTTAGATAAGCCCAGCCCCCGGGCGCGTCAAGGCCTTATGGGCAGTTGTGCACGGTCCCAGCTGGTGGCGGCCACGGCCGCGTCAAGCCACATCAGCTGGGCGTTTGCGGTCCATACAATGGCGGGGCGGATCACCCGGCCGGGATACAGCGTTTCCAGCAGCGCCACGTAAAGCTTCAATTGCAGCAGATACGCGTCGCCCACGGCGCTGGCGCTGGCGGGCACGTCGCGCCCGGTTTTGTAGTCCAGCACCACGATGGCCTCGCCCGTGTCCAACAGCAGGTCGATCCGGCCCAGCACGTCGTAGCGTTGGCCGAGGATGGTGACCGGCCCGGCGATCGTCACTTCGGCCTCGCCGCCAGCGGTGAACAGCCATGGTTCGCGATGGTACAGCGCCAGCACCTCATCCACCGCGCGCTGCTGCTGCGTGGCGTTCCAGTCCGGGCTGAGGTAGCGAATAAGATCACTTACCTGCGCATCGCTCATGCCGGGTTGCAGGAATTGCAGCACCCGGTGCAGGCGCACGCCGCGTTCGCGGGCGGATTCGCCGCGCGCCACCGCAAATGGCGCAAGGGCGGCGGGCGCGGCGGCAAGGTTGCTGGGCGACAGCACCGAAGCGCGCGCCACGGGGGCTATCGCCGCGCGGGCCCATGTAGGAACCTCCGGCATATCCGCCATGTTCGCCGCTGCGGCCGGTGGGCGGGTGCCTGCATCCTCATACACAACGCTGCCGTCTTCCAGCACCCGGTGGCCCGGCATGCCCTGCAGCCCGGCACGCACGGTTTCGTACCAGCATTGCGGCGAAAGCTCGCCCCGGCCGGGTGCCATGCCGAACACGTGCAATGCCTCCGCCGGGCGGGTAAGCGCCACATAGAGCAGGCGCTGGTATTCACGCAACTGCGCGGCCTTCTGGGTTTCACGCGCGCTGTCCCACAGCACCGCTTGTTTTGCCTCGTCCGACAGGGCAAGCAACGGGCAGCGCCAGCCCTCTTCCTGCTCGGCCATGCTGAAGATCTCGCGCTTCAGGTCGGGCACGCTGGTGCTGTCCACCAGCAGCACCGCGCGCGATTCGAGCCCTTTGGAGCCATGCACGGTCATCACCCGCACATGGTCGTGCGCGCCCGCATCCATCTCGCGTTTGATCTGGCGGTCCGACCCACCGATCCACGCACAGAAATTGGCCACCGTCGGCGCGAGGGTCGCCGGCATCTGCATGGCCTGCTCTTTCAGCTCGTCGAGGATTTCATGGATTTCCGCCCCGAAGCGCAGCGCATAACGCTGGCGCGCCCTATCCACTTCCAGCACGCGCGTCAGGAACGCGTAGGGCCCCTGATCCAGCAGGGCGGCCCAGCCGCGCAGGCGCTCGGCCAGCACCGCATCCGCCTGTTCCAGTGCGTGCCACAGACTGACCGGACCACGCGGGGCGGCCAATGCTTCCAGCTGCGCACCCGACCAATCCACCAACGGCGAGCGCAGCAGTTGCGCCAGCGCCAGATCATCGTTGCGGTGGGCGCACCAGCGCATCAGCGCCAGCAGGTCGCGCACCGCGAGATGCTGCGAAAGCACCAGCCGGTCCATGCCCGCCACGGGCACGCCCGCACGTTGCAGGCAGCGCAGCAGCGGCAGCACAATGGGGTGGCGGCTGCGCGTGAGAATGAGAATGTCGCCCGCACGCCACTCACCCGAATCCAGCATGGCGCGCACATGCGCGGTCACATGTTCGGCCAGCAATTGGGCAGGGCTGCGCGTGATGCGGTATTCCAGCGGAAATTCGAACGCGGTGCGCTCGGCCTTCTCCTCGGGCTCAATGAGCGGGTGCAGCGCCACGCTGCCAATCAGTTCCGTTTTTTTAAGCCCATGTGGCTGGGGTGCACCCGCATCGCTCAGCGCGGGGCTGACATGCGGCAGCGCGGCCACGGCATCCACCACTTTCAGGATGGCATTCGCCGAACGGTAGGAATCGTTCAGGGGCCGCGTGACCAGCGGGCTTTGCGTCGGCGCAAGCAGCGCCTGCATTTCGCTGTGCTTGCGCACGTAAATATCCGGCGCGGCACCTTGGAAACTATAGATGGATTGCTTCTCGTCGCCCACCACGAACAGGCTGCGCGGCACGCCGCCCGCGCCCACGCCCTGCGTGCTGGCGACCAGTTCTTCCACCAGCGCATGGGCGATGCGCCACTGCTCGCTGGACGTATCCTGCGCCTCGTCGATCAGCAGGTGGTCGATGCGGTGATCGAGCTTGCTCATGACCCAGCCGACGCTGCCATCCAGCGTCAGCAGCCGGCGCGTGGCGATGATGAGGTCTTCGTAATCCAGCACGCTGCGCTCGGCCTTGGCCATGGCGTACAGCCCCAGCACCTGCCGGGCCAGCAGTGCCGCGGCGAAGGATTCCTCCGCCAGCGCGAGCGATGCCTGCGCCGCCACGAACCGTTCGGCCAGCGCCATGCCGTGCTGAATGGCATCGTCCAGCGCGCTGTTCTGGCGGGCGGCATATTTGCCAAGGTTGGAAATCGGCGTGCGGGCGGATTTGGTCAGCCAACAATCCAGCCACAGCTCCTGCAGGGTCGCCCACTGCTCGGGCGGGGTAGCCAGCCATTGCTCCACCCGCGCGGCGAAGTCTTTCAGGTATTGGGGTTTTTCACGCTGAAGCTCGGGCAACGCCGCACGCAGCGCGGCCAGCTGGCTTGCGGTGAACCCATGCATGGCCGCGTGCAGCAGCTCGCCCTCGCTGGCATCCTCGGCCACGCCGGCCATGGCGTAAAGCCGCGTGCGGTAAGTGGCGGCATCCGCCCCGGCCCATGCGGCTTCCCACTGGGCGCGCTTATCGAGCATGGTCTTCAACAGCGCGTCGAACCGCTGTTCGCCGCTGCGTTCGGCCAGCAGCGCGATGGATGCGGCCACGGAATCGTCCATGCCCCCGGGGTTCGAAAGCAGCCGGTGCTTCACCTGCTGGCGCAGCGCGGCAGCCTGCGCGTCGTCGGCCACGGTGAAATGCGGCGGCACCTGCGCCTCGAGCGGAAAGGCGCGCAATACCTGCTGGCAGAAGCCGTGGATGGTGGTGAGCTGCACGCCACCGGCGTGGCTGTCCAGCACCTGCCCGAAAAGCGTGCGGGCACGCTGCATGATGACCGTATCCGCAGAAAAACCGATCAACTCATCGACCGTTTTTTGGCAGGTCTCATCGCTGGCCAGTAGCAGGCCACGCAGCGCATTCACCACGCGGGCGCGCATTTCACCCGCCGCGGCCTTGGTGTAGGTAATGCAGCAGATGCGCTCGGGCGGCACGCCCAACAGGAGCAGGCGCACCACCTGCCGGGTGAGCTGGTAGGTCTTGCCGCTGCCCGCATTCGCACTGATCCATTGCGAACCGATCGGCGTAAGTGGCTGGATTTGCTGTGTTACGGCTGACATGCGCGGGGCGGATTCCATGGCGGGGTTTAACCAATTCTTTACTAGCATTTGCTAGGCTGAAGGGAAGCAAAGATCGCGCGGCAAGACGCGATACATCATACAGGGGATGGAAATTATGCGCCCGATCGCACATGCCGGTGAAGCCGGAAATCAATTGCTCTTCCTGCCCGGCGTCTTCAATGAAACGCTCGCCCTGCTGTTCGATGCACACCATTATTTCCAGTCGCGCGGGGTGGAAGAACAGGCGGGCCTGCCCGCCGGTGAACGCGCCATCTATGCCAGCGAGATGACCCGCGTGACCATGCGCCTGACCAGCGTGATGGCGTGGATCATGGTGCGCCGCGCTATCCATGCCGGGCGCATCGAGCAGGAAAAAGCCGCGGTGGAATACCGCCTCGACGGCACCGAGATCTGCCTGCAGCACTCCAGCGAAACCATCGAGCAGCTGCCCTATTACCTTGGTTACCTCGCCGATCGCTCGCGCCATCTGTACGAGCGCGTGCACCGGCTGGACGCACTCGCCTACGGCCAGATGCACTAAGGTTTCACCGAACTGTCACATAACTTTCGGCCCCACGCGCTATACTACAGAGTGAAATACTGTAGGTAATCCCGTGTCCGACACACTGCATCGCATGGCTGGCTTCTCCGGCACCCCGCAAGGGGCAGTCGGTGCTGCGCCTGCGACCAGCATTACCATTCAGCCCGCCGCACGCACCGCGCAGCCGCCAGTGCTGAACCTGCCCACCCGGCAGGTCGCCCAAGCGCAGGACGAAGCAGCGCAGGCAAGCGCCCCGGGCGGCGAGATCGTCAGCACCAGCCGCGAGATCAATTGGGGCAGCGTGGTCAAAGGCGCGGCCATTGTCGCAGGCGTGGTGCTTGTGGGCGTAGTCGGGTTCGCGTTCCTTAGTGGCGCAGTTACGGGATTGGTCGGCGGCATCGCGGCCGATAGCCTGGTTGGCGCCACCATTACGGGCACGGCGAATATTCTTGGGCCCTTGGGCACCGCCATTGGCAATGCCGCAAGCTACACCTTTAACTTTGCCGGTGGCGCGCTTGGCGAATTCGGCAGCATGCTGTTCGGTAGTTCCGCCGCCACGGGCGCCGCTGCCGCCAGCACCGCCACGGTGAGCGCCGAGCATGCGGGCGCCATTGGCAGTGCGGTGGGTGCTGCGGGTGCGGGGGCCGCCGTGGCCGTGGCCGCACCGATCGCGGCAAAATCCATCGCCGCGCTGCCCATGACCGAAACCATCGCGCATCACAGCCCCATTACCCAGACCGTGCCCGTGACCGGGCTGGAAGACGGCTCGCTCGCCAGTGCGCTGACCGCGAAGAAAAAAGTCGCCATGTTCCAGACCGGCTTCGTCGGCGGCGACCATGCGCACGCCGATTCGGTGCCGGACATGGCCGAGATCCCCGAGATCCCCGAAGAACAGGTGGCAAGCCACAGCACCGCGAACGCCAAGGCCGTGGCCAGCAAGATCATTCACCATGCCGGTCATAGCGCCGAGGCGGCCCATCATGGTGCGGAAGCGCCCGACACGGCAGACATGCCCGACGGTGTAGAAAATACCGAGAAACGCCGCAGCAGCGCCGCCGTGAACCGCGCGGGCGACAACACCCGCGCATGGGTCGAGCGCACGCGTTCCGACAAACAAGCACCGCGCGCCGGTTTCGCCGCCACCATTCGCCCCGATCCCGCGGCGCAAACGCAGCCTGCCATCACGCCGCGCACCACCGAATTCGCCACCCAGCTGGAAGCCGAACGCGCCGCGCTGGATGCGGCCCTCGCCCAGCCCGCACGCTAGGCCATTTGGCCGCACTGTTGCCGCCACGCTACTTCACGCAACTGTCACTAAAATTGTAGGGAACCTTCACGGAATCGTCACAAATCGATGGTATACCTGAGAATAAGGAAACACCCTTTTTGAATGAGCCTCGCATGAGCATCAACGACAGCATCGCCCAACTCGCCGCCGACAAGGATTTCACCTTCCGTGGCCCGACGACGGCAACGGCCATTGGTGGCAGCGAACAGGCCCGCAGCTTCGCGCAACAGATGCTTCAGGAAGTGGCCGTACTCTCCGGCCCCGCCCAGCAGGCGGCACTTGGCGCAATGCCTGGCATCGTCTTTGGGGACCCCATGATCGGCGCGGCTGGCGCCATCGCCGGTGCGGTCAACGGCATGTTCGGCGGCAAAGGCAAGGGCCGCAGCGTTTAACCGATTTTTTTCTGATCTCTCTCCTGAAAAACTAAGGGCCCCGGTTGGGGCCCTTTTTTTATTCAGTGCATGGTCGCGCGAAGCTTATTTCTTCTTCGGCGCTTCGAACGGCGTGAACATGCTGAACGCTTTGGTGAACAGCTCCATGTTCTGCTTGCCGATCTCTTCCAACTGGTGGCTGAACTGGCCGAAGCTGCCCATGGTGCCCATGCCCATCACTTCGCGCATCTTCTCCTGGTTCTTCATGAAGGTCTGCATGCTGCTCTCAAGGTAGTGCGGCACGAAGTCTTTCAGTGAATTGTCGTAGAAGCCAATGATAGAGCGCAGGAAGTTCACCGGCAGCAGGCTTTCGCCTTTGCCTTCCTGTTCAAAGATGATCTGCGTGAGGATCTGGCGGGTCAGGTCTTCGCCGGATTTCGCATCGTACACGATGAATTCCGAGCCTTCCTTGACCATGTCGCACAGGTCTTCGAGCGTGACGTAGCTCGAGGTGTCGGTGTTGTACAAGCGGCGGTTGGCGTATTTCTTGATGACGATCGGCTCAACCTGCGTTTTCTTGTTCATACTGTTCCTCTAAGATTTGCTTGGACTATAAGGGACTCATGGCCTAGCATTCCCATACCCCATTGGCAAGTTTTAGGAGTAGCGAATGGTATGCGCCACCCCCGACCCGACACAAATGGCCCAGGAATTCCTGAAGCAATGGCAAAAGCAGATCACCCAGGCCATGACCGATCCCGACGCGATCCGCGCCTCGCTGGAGGCCATGCAGCAGTTCTACCGCGCACCGGCGGCGGAGCCGTCGCATGATGCGCGCACCCGACGCCCTGCCCCTGCACCTGATGCTGCTGATGATGCAATCCGGCATCTCACCCAGCGTGTGGAGCAGCTCGAGCAATCCGTTCGCCGCCTTTCTGCCGCGCTGGATGCAGCCCAAAAGCCCGCTCGAGCAAAGCATGGACGCGTGGCAAAGCCAGTGGCAGCAAAGCAGCGACCAGCTAAGCGCGCTGCTGAACCAGTGGCTAAGCCCAAGCGAAAGCCAAAAAAATAACCGTCATTCCCGCGCAGGCGGGAATCCAGAGCGTGGTGCAACAAACTCACCGCATCGCCCGTGGCAGGAGATCCCTGCCTTCGCAGGGATGACACATTTTTTCTCTTCGCTATCGGAACAGGCAGCCGAGCAGACCACCGCGTTCATGCAGGGCATGCAAAGCTACCTGAGTGCCGATTACGAGCCACCGCGCATGGACTACCCCGTGCTGTGGCAGCGCGGCAGCGCCCGCCTGCTGGACCTTGCCCCCGAAGCGACCGACGCACTGGCCGTGCTGTGCGTGCCATCGCTCATCAACACCGCGCGCGTGCTGGACCTGACGCATGAACACAGCTTCGTACGCCACCTGAAAGCGCAGGGCTTCCGTCCGCTTATTCTGGATTGGGGAACGCCCCGCGCGGCCGAGGCCGATTTCACCACCGCCGATTACATGACCGGCTACGCCATCGACGCGCTGCGCGAATTGCGCGAGCAGCATGACGGCCCCATCGCCCTGCTGGGCTACTGCATGGGCGGTATCTTCAGTGTGGCCATGGCGCAGCTTGCGCCTCTGTTCGTGGATGCGCTGGTGCTGCTCGCCACGCCGTGGGATTTCTCGGCCGAGGACACGCCGCGCGTGCTGCTGGAGCCCGCCACCCAGACCATGTTCCGCCAGTGGATCGGCAGCATGAACCCCGTGCCGCCGATGGTGACGCAAACGCTGTTCCACCTCATTGATCCGTGGCGCATCCAGCAGAAATATGCCCGCTTCCCGCTGATGGACGAGGCCGAACGCGCGCATTTCCTTGCGGTGGAACATTGGGTGAATGACGGCGTGCCGCTGACGCAGGCGGTGGCGCAGGAATGCCTGGTGGACTGGCCGCACGGCAACATCCTGCACCGCCACCAGTGGAAGGTGGGCCGCCGCTGGATCGAGCCAGCAAGCATCACCTGCCCCACACTGGCGGTCATTCCCGCCAACGACCTGATCGTGCCCAAAGGCTGCGCCCTGCCGCTGACCCGCGAGATACCCCGCTGCGACGTGATCATGCCGGATGCCGGGCATGTGAGCATGGTGTGCGGTCGCCGCGCCAAAACGCAAATGTGGCAACCGGTCACGCAGTGGCTGAATAGCAAGTTCGCGTAACTATACATGTTTGCAATGCCGCACTGCACACCCAGCGGGTTTACTTCCGCGTGCATGCCGCCTACATACTCCGCAACCTCGCACACGGAGAATGCACATGAGCACCCCAAACGATATCGTGATTGTTGACGCGGCACGCACCGCCATCGGTAACTTCAGCGGGGGGCTTGCCAGCCTCACCGGCGCACAGCTGGGTGCGGAAGTCATCAAAACGCTCATGGCGCGCAACAAGCTTGCAGCCGCCGACGTGAACGAGGTCATCATGGGTCAGGTGCTGACCGCCGCAACTGGCCAGAACCCTGCGCGCCAAGCCGCCGTGAACGCAGGCGTGGCACAGGAAAGCACGGCCTATACCATCAATCAGGTGTGCGGCTCGGGCCTGCGCGCCGTGGCCGAAGGCATGAAATCCATTCAAAGCGGTGATGCGAGCATCGTCATCGCCGGTGGGCAGGAATCCATGAGCCAGGCGCCGCATGCCATGCAGCTGCGCAACGGCGTGAAAATGGGCGACGGAAAAATGCAGGACACCATGATCGTGGATGGGCTGTGGGACGCATTCAACAACTTCCACATGGGCATCACGGCCGAGAACATCGCCGAGCAATTCCAGATCACCCGCGAAGATCAGGATGCATTCGCCGCGAATTCGCAGGCCAAAGCCGCCAAGGCGCAGGCCGAAGGTAAGTTCACCGCTGAAATTATTCCCATCACCATCAAGAATAAAAAGGGCGACGTGGTGGTCGATACGGACGAATTCATTCGTGGCGACACCACCGCCGAATCGCTTTCGAAACTGCGCCCCGCCTTCAAGGCCGACGGCACCGTGACCGCCGGCAACGCCAGCGGCCTGAACGACGGCGCCGCCGCCGTGGTGCTGATGACGCGCGCCGAAGCTGAAAAGCGTGGGCTGAAGCCGCTCGCCGTCATCAAAAGCTGGGCCACCGCCGGGGTGGACCCGAAGGTGATGGGCACCGGCCCCATTCCCGCCAGCAAGAAAGCACTGGAAAAAGCGGGCTGGAGCATTGCCGAGCTGGACCGCATTGAAGCCAACGAAGCCTTCGCGGCGCAGGCCATTTCCGTGAACAAAGGCATGGGTTGGGACGAAGCAAAAGTGAACGTGAATGGCGGCGCCATCGCGCTGGGCCACCCCATCGGGGCCTCGGGCGCGCGCGTGCTCACCAGCCTGCTGCATGAGCTGAAGCGCAGCGGCGGCAAAAAAGGCCTCGCCACGCTGTGCATCGGCGGTGGCATGGGCATCGCCATGTGCGTAGAGGCGGCATAACACCCCGTCATTCCCCGAATTTTCGGAGAAAATTATAGGGGAATCCAGCAAGGACTGGATCACCCTATAATCGCTTCGCGATTCGGGTGATGACACGAGTAAACCATTTCAAAGGACAAAGGACGGATACGACATGGCGGCAAAAGACGGAAGCATGAAGGGGCGCGTGGCGCTTGTAACGGGTGGCACGCGCGGCATTGGTGCCGCCATCGCCAAGGACCTGAAAAAAGCAGGCGCCACGGTCATTGCCACCTACCATGGTAACGACGATGCGGCTGCCGCCTTCCGCAAGGATACGGGCATCGAGGTCATCCGCTTCGACGTGGCCGATTTCGACCAGTGCTCGGCCGCGGTAAAACGCATCGAGGACGAGATCGGCAACATCGATATTCTGGTGAACAACGCGGGCATCACGCGCGAT
>QFOX01000060.1 GCA_003241645.1 Azospirillum brasilense
CGAGCATATGTTCTTCGAAGCTGACCGCATCACCGCCGTGCGCGAAATGATCATCGCCGAAACGCTGAAAGCGCGCGAAGCGGCGCTGGCGAAATTACTGCCCGTGCAGAAGGCCGACTTCGTGGAGATCTTCCGCATCATGGACGGGCTGCCGGTGACCATTCGCCTCCTCGACCCGCCGCTGCATGAATTCCTGCCGCACAACGAAGCGGAAATGCAGGAAGTGGCCGATGGCGCCGGTGTGCCGCTGGATGCGGTGAAGTACCGCGCGGCGCAACTGCACGAAGCCAACCCCATGCTGGGCCACCGTGGCTGCCGCCTGGGCGTGACCTACCCTGAAATTTATGCCATGCAGGCGCGCGCTATTTTCGAAGCCGCCAAGCAGGTCAGCGCCGAAGGCAAGACCGTGCTTGTCGAGATCATGATCCCGCTGGTGATGACCGCGAAAGAACTGCAGCTGATGAAAGCCATTGTGGACGCGCAAGCGCGTGACGCAGGCTACAACGCCGCCTATCAGGTGGGCACCATGATCGAGCTGCCACGCGCGGCGCTGCGCGCCGGTGATATTGCCGAACATGCCGAGTTCTTCAGCTTCGGCACCAACGACCTGACGCAGACCACGCTGGGCATCAGCCGCGACGACGCGGCCAGCTTCATCGAGGATTACAAACGCAAGGGCGTGATCGAGCAGGACCCGTTCGTGACGCTCGATCAGGATGGGGTGGGCGAGCTGATTCGCCTTGCCGCCGAACGCGGCCGCGCCACGCGCGCGGGCATCAAGCTTGGCATTTGCGGCGAGCATGGCGGCGACCCCGCCTCCATCGCTTTCTGCCAGCGCACGGGCCTCAGCTATGTGAGCTGCTCGCCTTACCGCGTGCCGATCGCACGGCTGGCTGCGGCGCAGGCAGCGCTGAAAGAAGCTAACTAAACGGTAGGCTATTCGCCGCCGCTGAAGCTTTTGATGCGGCGCTGCAGGTGCATCTTGCCGCCGGGCCAGATGGTGAAATCATCGCCCGGGCCGGCGGGAATGCGGCTGCCGCGCTGCGCCCCGATCACACCATTCAGCAAGCCGCCGCCGCTATTGACCGTGTCGGTCGCGGCGGGCGCACCTTGCAGCGACACCAGCCCATCCACCCGCGGGAAATAGACGGTCGCGTTCGGCTCCACCGATTGCTCGCGCACGCTGCCCGCGTGCTCGAAGCTGACCACATGGGGCACCGAATCCAGGTTGGTGACCCGTGCGGCAACGGCCGGGGTGGCAAGGCAGGCGGCCATCAGGCCAGTTACAAGCATGCGCGACATAGCGGCTCCTTTAAAAATATTCGCTGTCATTAAATAGACGCATTTCTCACGTATAAAAGCAGCAGTATCAAAAATAGATGGGGGATGCCATGGCTCAGGACCAACCGATGACGCGCCAGCAACAGCGCCGCCGCGAAGCGCTCGCACGGGCTACCCTGAACGATGCCGACCGCGACAATAACGGCCAGCTCTCGCCCGATGAGGCTTCGCTGCTCACCCCCGTCCAGCAACAGATCCTCACCCAATTTACCCGCGTCATCACCGAACGCGTGGAGCTGGTTGAAGGGCAAACCCACGCGAACGCCCTGAACCGCGAGAATACCCGCAGCTATTTCGTGGCCCCCACCACCGCCGCAATCGACAATGCCCCCATCGTGAACGATGCGGTGGTCATCGCCGGGCTGCAGGAACAATTCGGGCTCAATGAGGCGCAGGCACGCGCGGCGTTCAAGGCCGTGCTGCCGCATGGCGCCACGCCGGTGACGCTGGCCGACGCCTGCGCGCGGGTGCCCGACATGCAATGCCTTGGGGTGGGTAGCCGCGTGATCATCTCGCCCGAGAAAACAGGGAACGCGCTGTAATGTTCGAACGCATCCAGACATGGGGTAGCCAGTTGATGCAGCGCGTGCGCGCGGCGTTCACCCCATCCCAGCCAGCGCAGCAAACCCCTTCCCCGCAGGATGCTTCCGCCGAGCAATTGCTGCGCTACAGCGCCACGCAGAACGACCATAATAACGACCGGTTTACCAGCGCCGCCGAATCCGCCCGCTCGGTAACGGGTGCGCTTGTTGGGCTTACCAGCATCGCCGCGCTGCGCGCCGAGCACCCGGTGACCGTGCAGCATTACACCATGCGTGTGATCCCCGCGAATGCGCAGCTGCGCGAAGCAGGCATCGAATACCCCAGCCGGGGCATGGTGCTGCCGCAATCGTTCATTGCACCGGACCGCGTGGTGGCCCACCAGAGCGCGCTGCGCGACGTGCCCGCGCTTGAAGGCGGCGGGGTGGTGAACTGGCTGCGCAACCTGCTGCCGCACCGCATGCAGGAAGTACGCCTGTCCGACCTGTGCGACGCACACCCGGAGCTCAACTGCACGAAATTGCCGAACCAGCGCATACTGGTCAGCAGCGGGCGCGGCACCACGGCCTAACGCTTGATGGCCGCCACCGCGAGCGCATCCACCCGCTCGTTATTCGTATCGCCATTATGGCCCTTCACCCATTTCCACGTGATGCTGTGGGGCTTGGCCACCGCCATCATTTCCTGCCAAAGATCCACGTTCTTCACGGGCTTTTTATCGGCAGTTTTCCAGCCGCGCTTGGCCCAGCCCTGCACCCATTCGGTCATGCCCTGCAGCACATACTTGCTGTCGGTCACGATGGTTACGTGGCATGGCTCTTTCAACTGCTTCAGCGCCATGATGACGCCCATCATCTCCATGCGGTTGTTGGTCGTATCGGCCTCGCCGCCCGAAAGTTCGCGTTCGCGCGCGCCATAGATCAGCAACGCACCCCAGCCGCCCGGGCCGGGATTGCCGCTGCACGCACCGTCGGTGTAAATGGTCACCTGCTTCGCGTGGGGTGTGGGGTGTGGGGTGTGGGCGGTGCCGCTCATATGCGCTGTTCCAATGTTTGGATAAGTTTCTTAATACCGCGCGAGCGCGTAAATTTCTTTTGAGAGCGCGATACTCTCCTGCCAGATCCGCAGATCCTTATAGCTTACTACCACCACCCACTCTCCACGCCCCACTCCACACTTTTTTGGTGGAACTTCAGCTTGCTGACATACTCCAGCGGGTCTTTGTGCGTCACGATGGCGGTTTTGTCGGCCGCCAACCAGTCGCGCGCGCGCGTCAGCAGAAAGCGCATCGCGGCGCCGCGCAGCAGCCACGGCAACGCCTCCATCTCGGCAGGCGTTAGCGGCCGCACGGCCTGATAGGCGCGCAGCATCGCCCGCGCGCGGGTCAGGTTGCAGGCGCGCCCATCGAAGCACCAGGCGTTGATGGCAATGGCGAGGTCATAGGCATAGCTGTCGGTGCAGGCGTAGTAAAAATCGATCACGCCGCTGGCTTCTTCGCCGTCGAAGAACACATTATCGGGGAAGAAATCGGCATGGATCGCGCCACGCGGCAGCGCGTCGAACCCGGCCCAGTGGGGTGCCAGTGCGGCAAGTTCCTCGTCCACCAGCGCACGCAGGCCGGGCTGGATGCTCTCGAACCCATCGGCAAGCGATGCGGCCATGCGTTGCCAGCCTTCCAGCGCCAGCGCGTTGGGGCGCGTGGGCGAAAAATCCGCCACCGCGTTGTGCATGCGCGCCAGCTGCGCCCCGGCTTGCGCCGCATGCGCGGGCTGCAGCACGCTGCGGCTTTTGCCGCGCAGGAAACTCACGATCAGCGCGGGCTTATCGGCAATGCGGCTGAGGATCTGCCCGTCGCGGCGCGCAATGGGTGCCGGGCAAGCAATGCCACGCGCGGCGAGATGCCCCATCAGCGCCACGAAGAACGGCAGGTCTTCGGCGCGCGTGTTCGCCTCGAATAGGGTGAGGATGGCGCGTTGCTCCATGCCATCGCCAGTGCGCGTGGCGATCATGTAATTGGTGTTCGACACACCCTGCGCGATGCCGAGCGCATACTCCAGCGGGCCGAGCGCGTAATGCGCCTCGAGCAGTTCGGCGATCGCCTCGTTCGACAGGTGGGTATAAACAGCCATGCGCCGCTTCTTAGCAGCCATGATCCGACCTGTCACGGGATGTGCAAAAAATCGCGCGGCACGGCGATTTTTCTTTTGCGCGCACCTCGCGGTTTGATTAATGTTGCCACAGTTTCCAGCACTGGTGAAATGCTGCGAACCCACCGCCACCCCTAGGAGATTTTCCATGTTCCGCCGCAAGGATGATGGCACCGACGCCATCGACGATACCGCAAGCAACGACAACGCAACCTTCGGCACGGCAGCAAGCAGCACCAGCCCAAGTAGCCCCAGCGCGCCGAGTGCGCCTTCGGCACCGGTCGCTTCGGCCCCCATCGCCCCCAGCCAGCCGGTTGCAGCGGCCGCGCCCAGCGCGCCTTCCGCGCCGAGTGCCCCCACGCCGATGGCCAGCGCCCCCGCAGCACAGCCTGCGCCCAGCTTCCGCCCGGTCGCCCCGGCGGCTGCCATGGCCCCTGCCCGCCCGATGGCCGCACCGTCGGTCGCCCCGGCAGCGGCACCCGCCGCACCCAGCGCCCCCGTAATGGCACCGGCCGCGGCCCAGCCCGCCCCTGAGCGCATGATGCCTGCCGCCCCCGTGGCGCGCCCGGCCAGCAAGCGCGTGCTGACCGTTGGCCCCGACATCCAGATGAAGGGTGAAGTGACGAGCTGCGACCGCGTGATCATCGAAGGCACGGTGGACGCCACCATGCGCGACGTGCACACGGTGGAACTCACCGAGACCGGCTCGCTGAAAGGCACCGCCGAAGTGGAAGATGCCGAGATCAGCGGCAGCTTCGAAGGCGACCTGACCGTGCGCGGCCGCCTGACCGTGCATGCCTCGGGCCGCGTGCGTGGCAACGTCACCTACGGCGAGATCGAGATCCAGCGCGGTGGCCAGATCAGCGGCAACATCCGCAACACCGCGGAAGCAAAAGCCGCCGGTGCGCAACAGCCGAAGAAAGCCGCGTAAGCACGCTTTCGAAACCGAATGAAAAAGCCGCGGAGCGATCCGCGGCTTTTTTTATCGCTGCTGTTCGATGCCGGGGCGCGGCAACGCCGGCGGGTGCCCCTTATCGGGCGTGAGCTTCAGCGTGGCGCAGCGCGGGCCCGCGCCATGGCCGAAATTCCATGCACCCTCGGGCAGGTGCATCGTTTGCGGGTCGGTCACCTGATAGCCCAGCCCGCGGAACCATTCCTGCATGCGCTGGTTTGCATACGGCGTGATGATGTGGTCACCCACGGTAATGAAATTGGTCGCACCGCGGCGCGCTTCATCGATGGTGATGGGAAGGATGCGATCCTCGCCAATGTATTTATGGATGAGGTGGCGCGCGGCTTTGCCCAGCGCGTCTTCGCACACCACCGCCTCGCCGGTGGGCAGCACGTTGAACACCCCATCAAGATGGTAGAATTCCGTGCTGTGCGTATCGGGAATGAACAGCGGCACGATGCGCAGGCCCTGCCCCTCGCGTGCCAGCAGCGGCTCGGGCGACCAGCGATCGCGTACATGTTCCAGCCACTGGCGTTTGGGCTGGGCGTGGCGCACCACCTCGCGGTGGTAGGTGTGCAGCTGGTCGGCATCCACATGGTCGCGCGGGTCGAAATGCTGCGGCACCTTGGTGCCCTGCTGTTCGGCCAGCACGCCCAACCATTCATGCATGGAGGGCACGATCTTCTTCAGGAAATGGTGGTTGCTCACCCCCACGAAGAGCAGGTTATTCGCCGCGTCCTGCACAATATCGCCGCCATCGAACTTGCCGGGCGCGGTCACATGCGTGGCAAGCCCTTTGCGCTTCAGCAGGGCCGCGATCTCTTTTGCTTCGCGCGGGGCGGGCGCGCCGGGCGTATCGGGCGTCACGTAGAAACGCCGCGTGCCCACTTGCAGCATCAGTCCGGGGTCACGCGAATACATCGAGTGCCGTTTCTTGCCGAGGAGTGCGCTGCGCGAGCTATCGGCCACCACTTCGGCCCCGGCCTGCTCCATGGCCAGGCGCAGCCCATGCCAGTGGTTGTTCATGGCGGCCGCACCCGGGCTCACCAGCCGCGACAGGGTCATCGGCTCGCGCATCAGGAACTGCTCGCCGGTGGGCGGCTGCGGGGAAGGAATGACGTAACCCATGCAGCAACCTTAGCATGGCCGCATGACAGCTTGATGACGGGATCAGGCGGTTTTCGCCTTATAGCCGCACTGGTCGCGCACCACGCAGCGCCCGCATTCGGGCGTGCGGGCCTTGCACACATAGCGCCCATGCAGGATGAGCCAGTGGTGGGCATGGCGCAGGTAATGCGCGGGAATGGATTTGAGCAATTGCAGCTCGGCCTGCAGCGGGTTCTTGGCGTTGCACAGCCCGGTGCGGTTGCCCACGCGGAACACGTGCGTATCCACCGCCATGGTCGGCTCGCCCAGCACGCAGTTGAGCCAGACATTGGCGGTCTTGCGGCCCACGCCGGGCAGGGTTTCCAGCGCCTCGCGGGTGGTGGGCACCTGCCCGCCATATTCGCTCACCAGCCGTTCGCACAGGGCGATCACGTTCTTCGCCTTGGCGTTAAATAAGCCGATCGTTTTGATGTAGTCGCGCACCCCGGCTTCGCCCAGCTTCAGCATTTTCTGCGGCGTATCGGCGCGGGCGAACATGGCAGGCGTGGCCTTGTTCACGCTCACGTCCGTCGCCTGTGCGGAGAGCACCACCGCCACCAGCAGGCAGAACGGGTTGGGCGCCACCAGCTCGGTCACCGGGTGCGGGTCGGCCGCGGCAAAGGCCGCGAACATGGCCTCGACGGCGTCTTTGCTTGGTTTTTTTGCGATGGCAGGCATGGTACGTCGTTCCTTCTATCCCCTCACGGCCAGCAGGCCGTGCCAGCCCTGAGCGGCGCGAGCTGTCGCGCAGGACGCGCGATCGGCGAGCATCCAAATCGGTTGGCCGCACGGCCATACTTCATACAATTGTCACATCCGTGCGCAACCGGTTTGCTATAATCGGGCTATGGAAAATCCTTTGAAATCCCTGCCCGTGATGAACCCGCGCGTTGCGCCGGGCACCTTCTCGCGCGGGTTTCTCAGCGGTGCCGGCTCCGGCGCGCTGATGATGAGCATTTTCTACACCGGCATGCTCACCGCGGGGCTCGCCACGTTCGGCCTGCCCATGCTCATGTCGTTCGGCATCGGCGTCATGTCCACCGGCATTTTCTCGGGCATCATGGCCAGCAAACGCAGCCTCGATTCGCTGGATTCCGCCCGCAACGTCTCGCACGAAGTGTCGCGCCGTGAACCGGTGCGCGCGCCCGAACCCTCCGTCGCCATGGCACCCGTGCCTGCCGTGATGGCCAGCCGCGCCGAAGAAGCATCCGCCGCGCCCGCCACCCAATGGCAGGACCGCGTGAGCACAAATGGCGCTGCGCGCGAGCGCATCAGCCAGATCATTGCCGACGGCAACCTCAGCGACAAGGACCGCGCCAGCGCCATCCTCGCCGAGCGTGAAGCCGCCCAAGGGCAGCACGCCGCGCGCTAAGGCGCATGCGCGAACGCTTAACTAAATCTTAGCCATTCGCCGCTATCGTGGGCCTTGATCCACCCACGAGGTTTTGCATGCGCTCTCCCCTGATTGCCCTGATGATCGCCACCGGCTGCGCCAGCGTCGCCCACGCACAGGGCTACGATATTTATGGCGGGGCCGACGTGAACACCCAGACCATCAGCCATTGCGGCTACCTGCCCACGCACAACGTCATCTACACCACCACGCCGGTGGTGACCAAACTGGTGCAGGAAAAACTGGCCGCGGGCGGCTATTACCACGGCGCCATCGACGGCAAGTTCGGTCCGCAAAGCAAGGCCGCCACCCGCCGCTATCAGGCGGAACATAACCTCGCGGTGGATGGCATCGTTGGCATCAACACCTCGCAGAACCTTGCCTATTTCACGCACCAGAGCCCCAACGTGCGCCGCTGCTGGCGGCTGGCCAGCGCCGATTTTCGCTAGGCGCGCGGGCTTAACGGTTCGCTAACCTTCGCCCGCTATACTGCAGGGATAAGAAGAGGCATTGCATGACCACGACGCTTGATCCCATCTCCCCTGCCCCCTCGCGCATCGGCGTGAAGGACGGCACCATGACCCTGCATTTCCGCACGGGCGACGCGCTGGATAAAGCCGCGCCGCTGGTGCCCGCCGGGCTGGACCAGCACGAGCTGACCATGACCGATCGCAGCAGCGCCATGCCGCGCCTGTTCCTGCCCATTCTGCCGGGGCACGATTACACCGCCATGTTCCAGCGCATGCAGCTTTCGCCTGCGGCGATCGAAGCCGTGAGCCCGCATGTGCAGCAGGCACTGGCGGCGCTAAGCCCGCAGGCGCAAGCGCTTGCGGCGGTGGCCAACCTGCCTATCCGCGGCGGCGAACATTTCGATGCCGGGCATCAGGCCAGCCCGGCCAGCACCGCCGCCGAGCCCGCGCCCACGCGCGAGCACCAGCGCTAAAACGCCACAGTATCGCTTCTTGATATGCACAGGGCTATGCAAGCCTAACTCATGATTGACGCCACCGTTGCCATTCGTATGGTGTGGGTCATCGCATTATTCATCAAGGAGCATTTATGCGTCGTTCTGTGATTACCCTGCTTGCCGCTACCGCCCTCACCTCGAGCGCTGCGCTCGCCCAAGCCCCCGCCTCGCCGTTCGGTGCGCCCAGCGCCCCGCTCAGCCAGGAAGAACTTTCGGCCATTAAATCGGAAGGTGCGGCCCGCAAAGCCGCCGCGCGTAAGGCCGCTGCCCGCAAAGCGGCCGCGCGCAAAGCCGCTGCCGAAGCGAAGATCGAAACGGTGGCCGAACCCGTTCCCGTTGAAAAAGCACCGGACAGCACCTCGGCTCCGGCCCCGGTCAGCACCCCGGCCGTGATCGACGCCGCCCCGGCTCCGGCTGGCGCCCCCGTGGGTGACAGCACCACCGTGATCCAGCCCGGCACCCCGGCAACCGTGACCGCACCGGCTCCGGCTCCGGCAACGTCGCCCGTACCGGCTCCTGCTCCGGCTCCCGCACCCGCCCCGGTGGATGCGCTGAACCCCGCCCCGGCTGGCGCGATGGCACCGGCACCGGCCCCCGCTGCTCCGGCAGTAGTGCCCCCGGCACCCGCTCCGGCTCCGGTGGCCCCCGAAGCCATGCCGATGCCCGCGACCGAAGGCAGCAACTAGCCCTCGGCCCTTGGCCAAAAACAAAAAGCCCGCGAGAGATCATCTCGCGGGCTTTTTTCATGGTCGAATTAACGGGTGCGTTCCTGCTGCAATTCGGGGTGCAGGCGCAGATGCGCCACGATGGCATCGTGCGCCGCCTGGAACCGCGCGGCGATGCGCAGCTCCTCGGGCAATTCCGGGTCCCAGCGTTCGGCACGCTGGACAAAACCATCCAGTGAATGCGCCAATATCTGCGGGTATTGCTGGCCCGTGGGCGATTGCAGCAAGCTGCGTGCATTGCCGATGAGGTGCATGGCCTGCGCGTAGGCATCCTCCATGTAATCCACCGGCGCCGTGCGCGCATCCAGCACCGTGCGGATGGCCTGCTGCACGTCCTGCAACGCGGCGGAATGCTCGGTGGTGCAGACCAGCAGCGCATCGCGCGGATCGGGCTGCATGGGCTGGGTTTCGCGCGGCACGTGCGGCAGCAGGGTGGTGTTCGGTGTGTCCATGGCGGGGCTTATAACCAACCCTATCGACAACTAATATGAAGATTTGATGATAAGCACAGGCATGCGAACCCGCATGCGTAACCCTTTTGTTTCATGGATGACCGATGGCACAACACCCCCCTGCCCCTTCCCGTTCGATCTTTACCCGCATCGCCAAAAAAGTGTCCGATTGGACCGGGCGGCCCGCGGCTTTTATGCTGGCCTTCGGCACGGTGGCGGTGTGGGGCATCACGGGGCCGTTGTTCGGCTATTCCGACACGTGGCAGCTGGTGATCAATACCGGCACCACGATCATTACGTTCCTCATGGTGTTCCTCATTCAGAACGCCCAGAACCGCGACACGCACGCCCTGCAGATCAAGCTGGATGAGCTGATCCGCGTGACCAAGGGTGCGCACCATGCCCTGCTCGACATCGAAGAACTGGACGACAAAACCCTGTGCAAACTGCAGGCGCATTACGAGCAGATCGCGCGCAAGGCACGCCTGCACGAGAAGCTACCGATGGACGCTTGATCGCGCGCGCCTAGAAGCGCACGTCACGGGTGCGTTCGGGGTCCAGCCGCTGGAATTCCGAATGGCGCACTTTGGTGTCGGGCCGGTCGGTTTCCGTTTGCACATGCTTGGTCACGCTATCGGCATCCCACAGGCCTTGGCCCATTTCCAGGTACACACCCGGCGCGGCAGCCGGCGCTTCGGTGATGGCGCGGCGCAGGTTCTCCCAGCCGTCGTTCATCTGCGGGATCACGGCGGGGTCGCGCCATTGGCCCTGCGCGTCGCGCAGCGGATACATCGCCCCGGTG
>QFOX01000061.1 GCA_003241645.1 Azospirillum brasilense
TTCTGGGGCGCGGCCGATGGCTCCACCGGCATCACGAACGCATGCAAAACCGTGGCGGCGGCAGGCACCGCCACCTGCAATGGCGACGGTAACGGCCAGTTGCAAGCGCTTAGCTACACGGTCGAGCCGTTTCGTTTCTGGCACCACCTTGCCAATGCCGGGCTGATCGAGGGCACCTATTCCGGTATCACCGACGGCACCAATGATGCCTCGGCCACGGCCAACAATTCGCCCCGCGGCAAGATCGCAACCAGCCTTTGGTATGCGGGCTACATGGCTCCGGTAACGGGTGGCACCAGCTTTTTTGACGGCACCTACGACAGCTATTTCCAGTTCGGGCTGCCTGCAACCAGCGGCAACGGCCTGCCATGGAGCGGCTTTGCCACGCCGGAGGAGGCATGGAACATCGACACTAAGATGGATGATGGCAAGCCCGGCCAGGGCAAGCTCTTCGCCCGCGATCCCGCAGGCATGACGGGCACGAACTGCACCACCGCCACCGGCGGCGCACAAACGAGTGCAGATTATTATCTGGTGAGTAAAGTGAAGAACTGCAGCTTCATGTTCCGGCAGGCATTCTAACGCGCAGGACTTGGTGCCCGGGTCCCAATTGCCCGGCCTGCAATAGCTGGATCGCCTGCGCGAGCGCTGCTTGCATGGCTTAAGCGTCGGCCATGGGTTTTGTGCTTGCGAACACGAAGCGGCTGTAGAACCAGCCAATGCCGATCAGCGACACGCCAAGCCCAAGGAACGAGAACACACGCAGTAGCCCGGTCAGCTCCGATGCATCCAGCAGGAAGACCTTGGCCACCGTCACGATCATCAGGATCAGCGAGGCGACGCGCAGCATCTTCTGCTGCTTCAGCGTGCCCACGAACAGCAGCGCCAGCGACAGCACCAGCCACGCCACCGAATAGGCGTAGAATTCGGCGTTGGTGCTGCTGCCTGCACGCAGGTCGCTGCCATGGAACAGTTGCGTCACGTTCAGGCTCACCCACAGGAACAGCAGGCCAAGCTGCGCGGCGCGCGCCCATGGCTGCAGGCGTTGCAGGCCGTGGCCGCGCAAGGGCTGCTGCACCAGTTGCAGCCACAGCAGCGGCAGGCCGAGCGGCAGTGCCAGCGTGTTGAACAGGAACAGCTCGCCCACGCGGTGATCGGCCCACAGGGGATTACTGATGATGAGGTCGAAGAACAGCACGCGGAACAGCCCCACGCCCACCAGCACCAGCCCGGCAAGGCGCACGGCGCTGCGCGCATAATACTGCCCCAGCCACGCACAGCCGATGCCGAAGGCAAACAACACATTGGTGATGACGCCGCGCTCGAAGAACCCGGCTTTCACGAACAGCACGTCGCTGGCCGCATGGAAGGCATGGCGGGTCAGGTAATAGCCCATCACGCCGATGAGGGCGATGCCCCCCACTTCCAGTGCCTGCACCAACCGCCCATCGCGCACGCGGCGCAGCAGCACGGCACTGGCGAGGAACAGGGCGGCAGGCACGCCGAGCTGGAACAGCGGCCAGTTCACCAGCGGAATGCCTTCCTGAAGCATCAACTTCGCTTCTACCAGGCTGTAGGCGGTGATCTGCACCAGCAGCAGGATCTGCGGGAGCAGCAGCACGGCAAAGCCCACGCCCAGCAGCGCCACCACCAGCCGCACGGTGGGCAATGGCAGGCGCGTGCCCAGCCATGCCGCGCCCAGCATCACCATCGCCACCGCGACGGAGAGGAACTCGCGCGGGAGTTCGATTGTCAGGCCCATGGCGATGAAGGCAAAGCCCGCCAGCACGGTGGCCGCCAGCATGGGCGCGCCCTGCCCGGTCTTTGCATCGTCACGGCGCAGCAGTTGCAACGTCCACTGGCTGAACAGGAACGCCAGCGCGAGCGCCAGCAGGCCCCAGATGGGCAGGCCCGCCAGCGGCGAGGCGCCGACGCGTTCGGTCATCACGGCGTCGGCCATGCCCGCATCGATCCAGCGCGCCAGCCGGCCGCTGAGGGTTGTGTAGCCAACAAGGAAAAAGGCGACCGACGATGCCGCCGCCAGCCGCACCCACAGCAGCGGCGTGGCGCTGCGCACGCTCAGCGCGTAGCCGCCCAGCGTGTAAAGCGCGCCGAAGGCCAGCACCAGCACAGCCTGATCCGTCCATAGCGGCAAGCGGCAGGTTAGCACCAGCATCAGTGCAGCAAGGCAGGTCATAAGCGGCACCTGCGCGTAGATGCGCGGCTGGCGATGCGCCAGCACGAGGCTGCCCGCCGCCAGCACGAACAGCGTGCCCCAGCCGATCCACGGAAAGCCGTTGCGCGAGACCGCGCCCATCAGCAACAGCGTGGCCCCGCCGAAGCAGCCCCACACCACCAGTTTGCCCCATGGCAGGCGCGCCGCGCTGGCGGGCGGCACCTCCAGCAGGTCGGCCAAACGCACCGCCATGTAGGCCGTGCTGCCCAGCAGGAACAAGCATAGGCTAAACAACTCAATCGCGCCCGCACCCAGCAGCAGCCATGTAAGGCCCCAGAGCAGGCTGCCCAGAAGGGTGGGCACCACCAGCCATAGCCAGCCCTGACGGCGCGACAGCTCGACCATGCCGGCGAACAGCACGAACAGATACAGGAAGAACAGTGGCGCATCCGGCGTTTCGCTGTGGATCAACACCGGCGTGAGCATGCCGCCCGCAAGGCCGAGCATGGCAATGGCCGGACCATGGCGCAGCGCCAGCCCCACCGCCCCGGCCGTGACCGTGGCCATGCCAAGGAAGCCGACCAGCTCATGCACCATGCCATACAGCGTGGTGGCAGCGAACAGTACCAAGTACAGCACGGCGATGCCCGCCCCGGCCAGCGCCTGCGCGATGCGCCGACCATTGCTGATGGCGGGGCGCGCGCTGACCCATTGCGCCGCCGCGATGAGCCCGCCGCCGAACAAGCCGCCCAGCAGCACACGCACCTGCGGCGTGAGCAGCCCGGTTTCGATGGAGTATTCCACAAGGAAGAAGCCCGCCAGCACCAGCGCAATGCCACCGACCCACACCGGCAAATGCGCGCCGAAGCGCTGTTCGAAGCTGATCTTCTCGCGCGGGGTGGCGGGCGGCGTTACGGGCGGTGCAGCCTGCAGCACAGGCGCCGCCGCGATCGGTGTGGGCGCGGCAGGCGCCGGTGCAGGCGCTACAAATGCCTGCGCGGTTGGCGCAGGCGCAACGGCCGGGGCGCTGCCCTGCCCCAGAAAATGGGCGCGCCAGCCCAGCAACTCGCGCTCCAGCCGCCCAATGCGGCCTAACAGCACCCACGGCAGGATCAGCGACACCACCACAAACACGCATAGCGCGATTCCCACCAGCCACATCATGCTGCCCTACCCTTTGGATGAATACGTGTTATGGTTATCCGCTCACGGCGCGCCGTGCATGCAAAACATGCCGCACCCCGCCGAACGCGCGTTGGAATGGCCGCCATAGTGACGCAAAGAACCCTTGCAGCTCGGCCCCATCCTCAAGCCCTACGGTGCGCACCTCGCAGCGTTTGGAAGGCACATGAAGCGTGCCGAACGCCCAGTCGAACAGCGACAGGGTGTGGCCGAAATTACGGTCGAAATGCACCGGGTTGGTGGAATGGTGCACCTGATGGTGCGCCGGGCTGGCGACGATGCGCCCCAGCGTGCCGTGCGCAGCCATCCACACATGCGAGTGCTGCAAATGGGCGAACAGGTAGAATGCAACCAGCACCACCACACTGCCGCCGGCCAGCAGCCCATCGGCACGTGGCACGCCGAACGCATAATTCACCCCCGCATGCGCGAAGCCCATGAACAGCGCCATGATGTTAAAAAACACAATCGTATCAACCGGATGCATGCGCCAGTTCGTCAAAGGCGTGAGCACCGTGGCCGAATGATGCACCCGGTGGAACTGCCACAGGAAGGGAATCTTATGGCACAGGTAATGGTCCAGCCAATAGGCCAGCTCATACGCCAGATAGAGCGCAATGATCATCACCGTGAGCACCAGCGCGGGCGCGGCGGTTCCCGGCGCGAAAGGCCCAAAAACGCTCTCAAGCTGGATGGTGGCCCAGCCATCCACCCGGTCGCGCGCCAGAATGGCCCCGGCCACCACCGCGGGCAGAATGAACGTGTTGGCCAGCGCATAATAAATATCGGTGCGGGTGCTTGGGCTGGCCCAGATGCGCCGCGGGAACAGCCCGCGCCACAGCGCCCGCATGCGCAGCGGGCGGCCACCGCGCCGCCACACATAGAAGCCCGCGGCAATCAATGCGGTGCTTAGCAGGCAGGGAATGGACAGCAGCGAGCGCGGCGATAGCAGGATCGCCGGGGTTTTCTGGAATAAATGCAGGATGTCGGTGAAGAATTGTTCCAAAGTGCGCCTGTTTGCCGCAGTGTAGCGCAAAGGCCGCGCCGGCTCAATGGCTGTTACGCGCCGCTATTCCCTGAAAATCGGCGAACAGGTGGTGGTGCTAAGATTCAGCGCATAGTCACCCGATGTATCGGTATTCGACGCCGCCGTGGTGCAGTTGTTACCGAACGGATAGGCATGCACCTTGCCCAGATGGGGGCGTCCATCGTCCATTTTCGTGTCGATGTTCCAGACTTCTTCAGGTTTCATGGACTGGCCGTCGGCCCACGCCGTATCATCGCGGCCAACGACAAAACTATTGGTGTAATCCAACCGGAATACACCCGAGGTCGCTCCCCCCGCATTGTTGTCGTAGCTTGCGCCCCAGCCCGTGCTGGATATTTTTGCGCGCGGCGAATTCGTGCCATAGTCATGGTCCACCGCGCCACCCGCGCCTGCCAGCCCATCATAGGTTCCCTCGATCAGCCCGGCATTCGCCAGTTGCCGCCAGAACTGGAAAAGCTCGCCCGACTGGCTGGCCGCCGCCGCGTTCGCCAGCCTTCCATCGCCATTACCATCGCACACGCCGGTGGCGGCATTCACTGCGGCCGACGAATTGGTCACGCACCACGCGCTGGCGCTTGAGCGCCCCCAGAAACGGGTGGCATCCTGAAAATCGCCAGGCATGGAAAAATACTTATCGCGGAATGTGTTCTTTGCCGTGGCATAGCGCGAGTAATCCGTGGCGACGCTGCGTAATTCCGCCGCGCGGATGAGCGATTGCCCGCCAAGGATGCCACCGGTGAGCAGGCCAAGAATGACCAGCACAATGGAGAGTTCAACGAGCGAAAATGCAGAT
Source organism: Azospirillum brasilense (assembly GCA_003241645.1). Lineage (GTDB taxonomy): Bacteria > Pseudomonadota > Alphaproteobacteria > Rickettsiales > UBA3002 > QFOX01. Next base: position 5,200 of record QFOX01000061.1, read on the forward strand.
GCCGACAGCGGAGATTTCATGTGGCACAGCATAACAAAATACCGTTCCATTTCATAGTGCTATTATAATGCACCCGCTCCCCATGGCTGGTCCATGTATAGCCGTCAGGCGACAATCAACCGCTTCTTTGCAAATGCCCGGCCTGAATGCGATTTGAGATATTTCTCAAATGCAAGTGCGGTCATCTTATCAGGAAAGGCTCCGTACCATAACAACTCCCACGGCGCATATTTAGCGGTGTGCGCTGAAGCTCCTGCATTGTGATCAGCAATGCGTTGCTTAAGGTTAGCGGATGCCCCTGTATATTCTTGCTCAGGATGAGTGGTACTTCGGATAATGTAAACGCACCACATATGCCTCTCCGGTCCGTCGTTGCCCATTGGGCTATGCCGGACACTGCTTCGCCCAAGATGACGTGTTTCACATGGCTGCGCCACGCGTAGCCCGTCAGGGCGAAGCGTGGTGCTCCCCCGCGGACTAAACTCGAACCGGGTTGAGCAATTACAGGTGGTTATAAAAGACTGGGTGGAGATTTACAAGTCCCCGCCGCAACTGGATGGCAAAACCTTCCAGTGGGAACCGCTAAGTGTAGCAGCGTAGCAAGGACATCAAGCCATGACATTCGACCTATCAGTGGAAAGCGACATCAAATCGCTGCGCCGGGGGCTGCACGCCCTAGAAAAGCAGGTTGTCCCGGAGGCAACGGTTCGGACGCTAAACCGGGTAGCAGATAGCGCGAAGGTCGTCAGCGCCGCGCATATCGCCCCGCAGATGGGTAGCAGGCAGGCTGGTATAAAGCGGCGTATCGAAACGCGCCGTGCCAGCTTCAAACGCTTATGGGCGACGTTGGTGGCAAGTGATCGCCCCCTGCATCTTATCGAGTTCGTGGTGGGGTCGCGCAAACCGACACAGCAGCCGGGTGGGAAGCGCGGTCCCGTAAAAGCGAAGGCATGGGGAAAAACGAAAACCTATCGCGGGGCGTTCATCGCACCACGCAAGAAAGGGTCGAGCAGCACTGAAGTGTATGTGAGGAAATCAGGAAAGCGGTTGCCGCTGAAGATGCTGTTTGGTCCCGGTATTATGCAGCTATTCAAGCAGCGGGAGAATGCGGCAATCATGGAAACCAAGGTGAAAGAGCGCCTGCCGGTGGAGTTTACGCAGAACCTCGCCTTTTACCTGTCGCGGCTGAAGCGTTAGTATTCGCTGGTGAGCATGATGGTGAGAACGCGGGTGGTGATGTCCGGGTTGGCCGGGTCTTCAGAGCCGTATTCCAAGCGGTTGTCGTAATAGCTGATTTTCCAGAAACAGCTTACGCCGTTCACCACTACCTTGCCGAAGTCATGCTCACCATACGGGTCGTTATCCTCAGTGAACGCATCGAATTCCTGCACGGCGCGGAAGATAGCGTGTTGTGTGTCTTCCGGCAGTGCGGTGATGCCGGGTGTCATCATCACTTTGCCACCCCAATATGTCTGGCGCAGCCGGTCATTGAGGGCGGCGATGCGGGTGATGGTTGTGTCGGGTGCAGTCTGCATATGTTTCTCCTTTAGGAACAGTTGGTTATTCCTAAACGGATAACAGGGCTGCACCTGCAATCAACGCTCTTTTATATGGTATTACAATAACTTGAACAGGTGTGCCGATGCCATTTTAGCATGGGGTGCTGCCTTGGTCATGGCCTCAAATGGAATAGGCTGTGGGGTAGAAGCATCCCGGCAACGGCACCTGTAGCGGCGCTTCCCGGTGGGGAGTGGTCACGCCCCGTTGACCTGCTCCCGCCCCGGAGCGCCCGCCTGCCGCCGCGCTGTGATCGGCGCGGCGGCGGGTCCTTCCCTGCCACCCTCCACGGGTACGCCGCGAGCGCGGGATTTCGCTAGGGACAGAGTTGGAATGTCCATTTCGTTTCGTTTTTTTGGTGCTGTTATTGAATAATCTCAACAGCTTCCAGAAATCAAAAAACGAAATGGGTCGGTCAAAAAAACGAAATGGGTGTGTTTATGAAAATAGAACTGATGCCGGTGGATCAGGTGCTTCCGTATGCGCGGAATCCACGAATTAACGCGCACGCGGTGGAGAAAGTCGCGGCTTCCATCAAGGAGTTTGGCTTCCGCCAGCCGATTGTCGTGGATGGCGAAATGGTCATCGTCGTCGGCCATGTCCGATACGAGGCGGCGAAACGGCTGGGGCTGAAAAAGGTGCCGGTGCATGTCGCTACCGACCTCACGCCGGAGCAAATCAAAGCCTATCGCATCACGGACAATCGCGTGGGCGAGGAATCGGAATGGGACAAGGCGCTTCTGCAGCTGGAAATCGTAGAGCTGGAGGAAGCGGCGTTTAGTGCGGAGTTATTGGGGTTCAACGATGAAGAACTGCGGGACATCAAGGCCTCGGTGGATGGCCTGCTGGAAGATGGTTTTGGCGCAGACGATGATGATGACATCGAGGAAGCCGACACCACCGCACGCATCGGCGCATACAGTTTCCCCATCCCGCGTGAGCAATATCTCGAATGGCTGGAGGACATCAAACAATCCGCCGGGTTCGAGAAAAAGGAAATCATCGCAGAACTGAAACGGCGGTTAGGATTATGAAACTGGTCGATGTCACAGAGATTGAACCCTCAACCTACAACCCGCGTGTTGCTGACCCGGCGCGGCTTGACCTGATAGAACTGTCACTGCGTAAACTCGGCTTCCTCCTGCCGCTTTACGCCACCCCCGACGGTGAAATCATTTCCGGCCACCAGCGACATCATGTTGCGTGCCGGATGGGTGCGAAGCAGGTGCCGCTGGAAGTCACCCGCTCAATGGACTTGGCGGAACGTAAGGGCGTGAACGTGGTATTTAACCGCGCCACCAATGACCTCGGCCAGAGCGACACGGTAGCGAAGATTAACGAGCAGTTGAAGGCAACGGACGTGCGGAAGCTGGCGGAGTGCATCCCCGATAAGGAGGTGAACACGCCGGAGTTTTACCCGTGCCTGAATGCAAAGATGCACCCCATCGCTCCGTTTCTGAAAGCAAATCAGGGGCGCTGGAAAGCCTACTCGCTGAATATCGCCAAAACGCTTAAGCGGCGCGGCATCACCATGCCCATCGTGGCTACGCGGGATTACCGGGTCGTGAACGGGATAGGTAGGTTGCAGCACGGTGCTGAACTGGGGCTTGCACAGGTTCCGGTCGTATTCGTTACCGACGAGGAAGGTAAACTGGCGGAAGCCATGCTGAATTACCTCTCGATGGATTTTGACATCCACCGTCGCTACGAAGACCTGCTGCGGCATAATTCATTCCGCCGCCTCCGGCAGGTACGCAACAGTCTTGGCCGTGGGTTCATCTTCGCGGTGGCCGGTGATTCGACTGCCAAGGCCTTCGACATGAATAATCAGGCGAACCGTGACCGCTGGATAAAACAGCATGGCCGGTGCGTGCTGGATTTCGGCGCAGGCCATTTGCATGAAACGCGCATCCTTCGGAAGCTGGGTATCAGCGTCACGCCGTTCGAGCCATACCGCGTGAATGATGGCGATGAGATTGATAAGGCAGAGAGCATCAAGCTCACCCGCGAGTTTCTGCACGCCATTGGCACGGACAAGCTGCGCTGGTCATCCATCTTCATATCCAGCGTGCTGAATAGCGTGCCGTTCCAAGCCGACCGGCAGCATATCGCCTGCATCTGCGCGGCGCTAGCGGATGATGCAACGCGCCTCTACGCGGTGGCATCGGCCAGCAACCATATCAACCTCAAGCAGCTAAGTGGTTACCATTCGCTGAATGAGCGGCAGTCTGGCGCGGTGCTGTTCAAGCTGGATTATGAGCCGGGCATTACGCTGGGCGACATCGCCACATCGCCGAAGGTGCAGAAGTATCATTCGCAAAAAGAGTTCTATGAATTGTTCAAGGAATTCTTCGCCAAGGTGCAGGTGAATGAAAGCAACAGCAACGTGCAGGCCGTATGCTCTAAGCCACTGGCCATCAATCCGAAAAGACTGAAAGCAGCTATCGCCTTTGAGTTCGACCTACCGTATCCTGACGGGAGCCGCATGGGGCTTGTGGAGGAAGCCATTACTGCCTTTGAACAACGGCTGGGAATGAAGTTATGATTATCTTGCTCGATCTGAACTACACGCTGGTAGCCAACAGCACGGAAAAGAAACGCCCGTTCGCCATGCAGATACAGCATGAAAAATACCGTGAATGGCTGGTGAGTCTGGTTGCGCCATACCACACCATCCTGATGACGGCACGGCCTGAAATGCACCGGCAGGGCACGCTCGATAGCATCTATTTCAAGGTGGGGTGGACTCCGCAGGAGGCGCATTTCAATCGCTACCACAAGCCACCGCATGAGGCGAAACGCATCATGCTGGAGCAGCATGTCTTTCCGAAGCATGGGCAGAACGCACGATACCTAGCGATTGAAAGCAATCCCCGCACGCACGCGATGTATGCGGAGTACGGCATTCCTTCGATCAAAATAGTCGAGAACGAACAATGGACAGAACTACCGATAACGCCATCCACATCCCGAAAGAGTGGACATTCGAGAACGCCTCGGTAGCCAAAGGATTCAACCTGCATGTGCGTGAGCAGCTGCCTTGGTACGATCTGGTTACCGGCGCGGTGGCGCATATCGCCCGTCACTACATCCCGCAAGGTGGGCTGGTGTATGACATCGGCGCGTCCACCGGCAATATAGGCCGTTCGCTGGAAGCTGCCCTCGCGCAGCGGCAAGCGCGGCTGGTGCCGATTGAGCCAAGCGCGGAAATGTGCGCCCGGTATGATGGTCCCGGAAAGGAGAATCTCATCCAGATGGATGCGTGCCGCTATGATTACGAGCCGTTCGATGTCGCCATTTGCTATCTGGTGATGATGTTCATGCCGGTGGGTGCGCGTGCTGCCTTCATCGCCAAGCTGAAAGCGGCACTGAAACCCGGTGGCGCAATCATCATCGTGGATAAATGCCAAGCGGCCACCGGCTATCAGGCAACCGTGCTATGGCGGCTGACTCTCGCCGGTAAAGTGGCTGCCGGGGTGGAAGCTGAACAAATCATTGCCAAAGAACTGTCACTCGGAGGGGTGCAGCGACCGCTTGACCCTGCGATGCTGGGTGATGATGCCGCAGAATGGTTTCGATTCGGAGAGTTTGCAGGATGGGTCATCACGTCATGACAGGAAGCCATTATGCAGCTCTTACACAAAGTCGCCGTGATTGCACGGTTTTT
>QFOX01000062.1 GCA_003241645.1 Azospirillum brasilense
CAGAAGCTGAAAGAACTGTGCGACATTCCCGTGTTCCACGACGACCAGCACGGCACCGCCATCATCACCGCGGCGGGCGTCATCAACGCGTGCCACATCACCGGGCGCGACATTCGCGACATTAAAGTGGTGGCCAACGGCGCGGGTTCGGCAGGCATTGCGTGCATCGAACTGCTGAAGCATATGGGCGTTCGCCACGAGAACGTGCTGCTGTGCGATAAATCGGGTGTGATCTACGAAGGCCGCAACGATTCCAGCATGAACCAGTGGAAATCGGCGCATGCCGTGAAGACCGACCGCCGCACGCTGACCGAAGCGCTCGAAGGCGCAGACGTGTTCCTCGGCCTGTCGGCGGCCGGTGCACTCACCAAAGAGATGGTGAAGCACATGGCGCCCAAGCCCATCATCTTCGCCATGGCGAACCCCGTGCCGGAGATCATGCCCGAGGACGCGCGCGAGGCCTGCCCCGATGCGATCATCGCCACCGGTCGTTCGGACTACCCGAACCAGGTGAACAACGTGCTTGGCTTCCCCTACATCTTCCGTGGCGCGCTGGACGTGCGTGCGCGCGAGATCAACACCGAAATGAAAGTGGCCTGCGCCGAAGCCATCGCCATGCTGGCGCGCACCCCGGTGCCGGAAGAAGTGGCCGCGGCCTACGCGGGCAAGGAAATGAAATACGGCGCGGAATACATCATTCCCAGCCCGTTCGATCCGCGCCTGATCACGGACATTCCGCCCGCGGTCGCCCGCGCGGCAATGGATAGCGGCGTTGCCCGCCGCCCCATCAAGGACTTTGCCGCCTACCGCCGTGCACTGGCGTCGCGCCTTGATCCGGCCAGCAACAGCATGGCGCAGATCTTCGACATCGTGCGGGCCAACCCGCAGCGCGTGATCTTCGCCGAAGGCGAGGAAGAAAAAGTCATCCGTGCGGCTATTCACTGGCGCGACAATGGCTACGGCCACCCCGTGCTAGTGGGCCGGCCTGAGCGCATCCGCCAGACCATCCACCGCCTTGGCATCAAGCATGCGGATGATCTGGATATCGTAAACGCGGCCATCACCCCGCACCTGAAACAATACATCGACTACTTGTACGGCAAGCTGAACCGCAAAGGCTTCCTGCTGCGCGACGTGGAACGCATGGTGAAGAACGACCGTAACATCTTCGCCAGCTGCATGATCGCCTGCGGCCATGGCGATGTGGTGGTCACCGGCCTGACGCGCAACTACTACCGCGCGCTGGAGAATATCAGCCGCGTGATCGACACCAAGCCCGGCCAGAACCTGTTCGGCATGAGCATGCTGGTGACGAAGAACCGCACCGTGTTCATGAGCGACACGGCCGTGCAGGAGCTGCCCGAGGCCGACATGCTGGCCGAGATCGCCATCTGCACCGCGCGCAAAGTGCAGCAGCTTGGCCACGAGCCGCGCGTGGCCCTGCTCTCCTACTCGAACTTCGGCAACCCGATGAAAGAGAAGAGCAAGCGCATCCGCGATGCGGTCGAGATCATGAAACAGCGCGACGATATCGACTTCGAGTTCGACGGTGAAATGTCGGCCGATGTGGCGCTGAACAAGGAACTGATGGCGCTGTACCCGTTCTGCAAACTCTCAGGCCCTGCGAACGTGCTGGTCATGCCGGCGCTGCACTCGGCGCATATTTCGGCGAACCTGCTGGAAGAGCTGGGCGTGGGCACCGTGGTCGGCCCCATTCTGGTGGGCCTTGAGAAGCCCGTGCAGATCGCCAACATGAATTCCACCGTGGCGGATCTCATCAACTTAGCTGCCATCGGCTGCATCGATTCCATCGATGCGAAAGCCAATATCCCGGCCGAGGCTGCTGGCAAAGTGACGCTGGCGAAAGCCGCACCCGCCGCGAAAGCGAAAAAGGCGAAAAAGGCCTAACGCGCCGCTTCGGTCGCAGGCTGCGTCAGGCGCTCGGCAATGTGCTGGGCGCCGTCCAGCATGATGTTGCTGTTGGGTCGCTTGTGCTCGCGCTGCGCAAAAATGCGGTCCATCGTATCGCGCATTTTTGCGGCGTCGGGGTCGGTGGCCGCCCAGTCCAGCGTCTTGTCCACCCAGTCGCGCGTGTCTTTCTGGTAATAGACCTCGTACACAAGCCGTGCCCGCGTTACCTGCTTGAAGCCGGGTGACGGAATGCCCATGCCCGCCACATGCTCGGGCATCGCTTCGGCGAAGCGGCGCATGCGGTGGTGCTGCTCCGGGTTGCGCGTGGGCACGATCACGGTCGGCACGCCGTGAAGCAGGCTGGATTCGATGGCGGTTTGCCCGCCGCCGGTCACGGCCATATCCGCCCGTTTGAGTTTTTCGGTGAATTCGCCGGGCGACCCGGCGGGCGTGAGGTGCACATGCGCCCGCACGTCGTCGGGCAGGCGCGCATACATGGCATCGATCTTCGTTTGCACCATCAAATGCTGCTGCGCGGGCAGAATGAATTCCCAGTCGGCATGGCGCAGTGCCTCACTCATGTGCGGAATATTGGCCATGAGCGACAGGTACTGCCGCTCGTGATCCTGCGCATGCCCGCCCAGATAGACCAGCACGCGCGGCCGCGCAGATGGCGAGGCAACCGCCGCGCTCATTTCAGGTTTCTGCTGCATGAAGCCCACGTAGCCGAGCTTATCCCGCACGCTGGATGCGGCTTCGCCCGGCTCCACGTAATGCTTGAAATCGATCACGCTGGGATCGCCGGTGATGAAGATCTCATCCACCCGATGGGCGCGGCGGGGCACATGTGCTGCTTCCACGTCCTTCGGGTAGATAGGGATATCGCAGGTCATGCCCGCCACGCGCAGGGCCGGGTTGGCACGCTTGCCCGCGTCGATCACCCGCTCCCACTCCGGCGCGTCATGCTGGTTCACGAAGGGATATTCATCCACCAGCAGAATATCGGGGCGCAGCTTTTTCAGTTGCCGGGCGGGGTCCAGCCGGTCGGGCCAGATGTTCGTTGGCACGCGATAGGGCAGCACGTCGATCCCCTCGCCCAGCATGGCATTGCCCGCGATCTCCTCGCGCAGCATCACCTGCACCTGCGCGCCGCGTTCCTGCAAGGCGTGCGCCACCTGCGCCGCGCGGGCAATGGGCCCGCTGGTGCCATGGTCTTTCACGTACAGCACAATGCGCGGCGGCGCGTTCGGTGTAGCTGTGGGGTGTTCGGCCATGCGGCTTAGCGTTGTGGGCCTTTGCCGCCACGGTCGGGCATGTGCCCGCCATCGGCCAGTGGCAGGGCCGCGTTCACGATCGCGTCCACGTCACCTTCGCGGTAGCTCACCCCGCGCGCACGCAGGCTTCGGACCACCGCATCGCGCGATTCCTGCCGGTGCCCGTCGCCGAGATAATCTTCCACGATGTTGCTGTTCTGGAATTCGTTGATCGCCACGCGCAGCGATTCGGCTTCCAGCCGGTCGCCAAGGCGCGTCTGCAGGCGGCGGGTCGCCTGCTCAACGCCGCTGCTGTATTCGGTGATCAGGTTGATGCGCAGCATATCGTTGGCGCGGTTGCGCAGGTAGTTGAGCGGTGGCAGGCTGTCGCGATTGCCCTCGATGCGCAGGTCCGAACCGGAATTCGGATCATGGCGCACTTGCGTCAGGAAATCGTTCACCATGCGCGTGTAGTTGACGCCGGGCGATTCGGTAAGCGGGTTAGCCTGCAGCTCATCCGTCATGGATTGGCCAAGGAACCGCAGCATGGTGCGCAGTTGCTGGCGGTCATGGCCGATATTTTCGCTACGCACCGGCGAAAGCAGGTCCAGCCGCTCGGCCAGCCCGTCGCGCAGGTCGGTCAGCACGCGGTTATACGCATCGTTGTAGGATTCCTTGTGCAAATGCGCGACCTCGCGCACGGCGCGGCGGAACTCGTTCGCATAGCCGCCATCGTTATCGCGGAAATGGTCGGCAAGATGCGCGTCGATGCGTAATTTTCCGGCATTATCCAGTTGAGCGTAATTGGGCATAAATGGCTCCGCCATGGGGATTGTTATTCCCCTAGCCTAGGCCCGAAACCTTGAAAAACCGTTAAACTACAGAATTTCGTTCGTTTTCAGCTTGTCTTCGTACCAGGTCTCGCCAATGGCGATCTTCTCGCGGCCCCTGCCTTCGCGCCAGGCGTTGGTGTCGCGCAGCGAGTAGATGCAGCCGCAATATTGCTGCGCATAAAATTCCTCGCGCTTGGCGATCTCATACATGCGGGCGGAGCCGCCTTCTTTGCGCCAGTTATAATCCCAGTAGGTCATGCCATCATACGGCGCGGCGGCGCGCACGCCGCAATCGTTGATCTGGTCCATATTCTTCCAGCGCGAAATGCCGAGGCTGCTGGTGATGACCGGGAACCCATGCTCGTGCGCGTAGAGCGCCGTGCGCATGAAGCGCATGTCGAAGCACATGGTGCAGCGGCGGCCACGCTCGGGGTCCTGCTCCATGCCCTTCGCCCGCGCGAACCAATCCTGCACGTCGTAATCCGCATCAATGAAGGGAATGCCCATTTTCTCGGCGAAGCGGATATTCTCGTTCTTGCGGATGTCGTATTCGCGCTTGGGGTGGATGTTCGGATTGTAGAAGAAGATATGCAGGTCGATGCCGTTGGCCAGCATCTGCTCCATCAGCTCGCCGGCGCAGGGCGCGCAGCAGGAATGCATGAGCACCTTGTTCGCGCCGCCCGGCGGCACTAGGTCCACATATTTCACGTATTCGGATGCGTGTTCGTGCTGTTGCATGGCTGGGGCAATAGCAGCGCCCCAGCCAAAATGCAAGGCTGGCAGCTAGCGGTTGGGGTTCTGCCCGCGGGTGCGAATGGCGGTGGCCACTTCCTGCGCGGTGATGTTGCCGTCGCCGTTGTAATCCACGTTCTTCATGTCGTGGATGCCGAACTGCTTCAGCTTGTTCACGATCTCGTGCAGTTCCACCCGGCCATCGCGGTCGGTATCGAACAGGGCGCGGGTGCGCGCGTTATTCTGGTAGATGCCTTTCAGCTGGTCCAGCTCGCGGCCATATTGCCACATGCGCTGGTAGCGGTCAGCCGCGGCGTCGCGCACATCGTCGGCCGTGTCGCGCACGGCCACGGCCGCGCCCACGGCGGTGTTGCGCACGGTGGCGATGCCACGGCCTGCGGTCTGCGCGGTCACGGTCGCAGCACGTCCGATCGACTGCGCCGTATCGGCACTGACAAGGCCAGTATCGTTCAAGGCGTTCTTCACCCCGCGACCGAACGTACGACCCGTGCGGTCGATAGCGCGCGTGTCGCCCGAAAGCACGGCGGCGGCACCTTCCGTCGTGCGCTGCACTGCAGTGCCCGCGGTGGATACCACCTCATCCGCCTCGGCTTCGCCGATCACTGCGCCGAGTACGCCGGTGGTCACGCGGCCGGCGCGGCTGGTGGCCTTGCGTTCACGGCGCTGGCCGCGCTCGCCCACGTAATGCTCGTCGTCGTTATTGATGCGTTCCTGCTCGGCCGCGGCGGCACGGCGGCGCGCAACGACCACGATCTCATCGTCGGATTCACCCATCACGAAGCTGCGCACGCGCGCGGCAATGGTTTTATTCGCGGCGGCAGCCTGCGTGGCCGCACTGGCAATGGCCGCCTTTTTACTGGTGCTGGCGCTGGTGCCGGCTTCATGCTCGCTCACCGCGCTGGTCGCGGCCTGCACGGTGGTGGCGAGGTTGGCGATGCGGTCCGTCGCGCGGCCATGGGCGCCGCGATCACCGCTGCGCTGAGCATTCTGAATGGCCTGCAGGGTTTGCTTCGCTTCCAGCACGGCCGCCTGCGCAGCGTGCACATCTTCAGGCGCTTCGGCGTAATGCAGGCTCGCCTGGTCCAGCGCGCGGCTGGCCTGCGCCAGCAGGTCGTTCGCCAGGATCTCAGCGACGGAAAGGTCGCGCAGCGACACGGCCGCTTCGGCGCTGTCACGCACCGCTTCGGCCACGACCGCGCGATCAGCAATGCTTGCTGTTTCGGTCGACTGAACTGCAGTGGGCGTGCTCACCGATACACTTCTCCTAGTTTCAAAATATCACAGAATTATGACAGTTCTGTGACAGCTTTGGATTCTAGCGTGCGGGAGCGACTGTTTTTGTAGGATCTTGTTGGGCCGTGGGGGTGGCGACCGGCGGCGGCACTTCATTGCCGACCACCGTTTCACCACCAGTAATGATCGTGGGGGCCGCCGTGGCAACGGCTGCTGCCGGGGCTGCGGGCGTTTCCGTGGCCGTTACCACTGCCGCTACCGGCGTGGCAGGCGAAGCAGCGGCGGGCGCAGCGGTTGGGGCCGCGGCGGCTTCCACCGCGGGGGCTGCGGGTGCCGCGCCCAGCGCCGCGGTGATCTCTTCGATGCTCAGTTTTTTATCGCCATTTTTATCGAGCTGCTCATATTTCGTGAAGCCTTTAGCAGCCAGCGCATTCTCGATCTCGTGATGGGTCACGTTGTCACGGTTGCCAACATTGTATTCGCCCAGCAGCGCCCCGAACGTGGCCACCACTTCGGACATTTCTTTGCCCTTGATGGCTTTTTTGATGCGGTCTTCGATGGCATTCTCAAAGGTCGCGTCACCACTGTTGCGCACGCCCTCGTTGGCCATGGCGCGGCGCTGCTCGGCCGTTGGCTCGATGGTCAGCGTCGGCAGCTCGGTGATCAGCCCGGATACGTCAATCGGCTTGATCGGGATCAGGGCATCCGCACCGATGATCGTGATCGGATCCGGTTGGGTCAGCACAATCGCAGGGGCAGGCTGCGTGGTGCCGCTGCTGCGGAAATCATCGATATTGATGGGCGCCGAGGGCTGCTGCGGGCCAGCAGCGCCTACGGCGCTTTGAATTTCGGTGAACTGGTAGCTGTTGAGCAGCTCAGGATAGCTTTTGCTTACATCGACCACGAAGGTGGTGAGCTCTTCACGCAGGTCGTTCGTGTTCTTGTAATACTGCTCGCGGCTTAGGAATGTATCCAGCGCCTGACGTTGCTGCTGCTCGGTGTAGCGCCCTTCTGCATTCGTCATCTGCGCATAAAGCTCCAGATCGGCCCGCAGCGCCGGGCTTGCCACCTCGTTCGTGACGTCATTGCGGGCATACGCGTTATTAATTTCAGCGCCGAAGGTCTGGATCATATCCACGGCCTTGTAGTGCGCGGCCACCCGCGCGAGGGCGCGCGCATCCTTTTGCTCATCGGAAAGTGAATTAAAGTCCTGATTCGTCAGGTTCCGCATCTGTTGATCGGTCATTTGCCCGTGCGAATCGCGGTTAACGCGCGCCTGCTCGATGATGCGGTCAACATTCAAGCTACCGTCGGCGTTCGTCATGCCTTCAATATTTTTCACGCGATCGATATACTGATCTGACACGACCGCAGGCACCAGCGGGCTGATCGCCTCCATGCGCTGGATGGTCGAGCGACGCAGCGATTCCGCCTGCAACGCCGCATCCTGCGGAGAAATTTCATTCAGCATGATCGCATTGCGCAGCTGCGAGCCTTCATAACGATCATCGAGGTTGTAGTAATTCAGTACGGAAAGTGCCGTTTGGTTTTCCGGACCACCATTCGTCAAAACATTATCGAATAAGGCTTTTTGCTGCGTCGTGCTTAACACGGTATTCTGGCGGTATCCCGCAGCGAATGAATTGGTAAGGATCTGCGAAAGCTCGGGCGAGGCTGTGGCCTTCGAGCGGATCGTATTGATCTGTTCTGCCGAATACCCCATGCCCTGCAGGCCCATCGAAATGTAATTGCTTTCGAATTCCTGTCCGTATTTTTGGCTGAACGAGGTACGATCATTCGCCAGCACGTCGTTGCGCGCATTCGGATTCGTATCGAAAATGCGAACATAGCTCGTGGCATCCGCCAGAATACGCGAATCGGAACCGCGGGCCCCCTGCTCTTTCAGCACACCGGCCAGCAATTGAGCGCGTTCGTTCGCCGGCGTGTTGGTGTCCATGATGCGCTCGAACACTTCCGGCTGGTGCTCGGCGATCGCATGCATCGCACGCATGGAGGTACGATTGATCGAAAATTCGGTGTTCGCCAACGCCATGACCTGACCGACCTGCACAAGCTGGCGCTCTTCCTGCGAAAGCGGTTGCCCTGCATTTTGCTTATTCAAAGCCGCGGCAATTTCCTGGCGGTGCTCCATGTTGTAGCGAACGACTTTATCGTAATCGAGCGAGTAGCCATCCGCCGTGCGGAACGCCTCGTTCTGCATCAGGATATTGTAGGATTGGGAATTGGGCGCCAGGCGGCCGCCCGCACGCAATTCTTCCGCATGATCATGCACGGACTTATTGATCACGTCTTCAATGGCCTGCGCATTTCCACTTTCCACCGCGGTACGGAAATCGCGCGCATCGCTGCGATCATGGACAAGCCCTAAACGGCGTGCTTCCTCGAGTTTCTGACGAATCTCGGGATTCGTTTCCTGTGCAATCTGCTCGTCAAGCCACTGCTCATCCGCAGCTTTGCGCCCCTCTGCCGTGCGGCGCGCTTCCTCAGGCAACCGCGCTGCCCGCGCGCCCTCCTGCTGAATCGCCGGATCACCCTGGATCATCGCGCCGAGTTGGGTTTTCGTCGCATCGCTGAAAAGATTCTCGCGATCAAAACTGCTGAAATAGTAATCGGCGTAATTGCCCTGTTCCAGGGCGTTCATGCGGTAATTCACGCGCGCCTGTGCTTCCGCGCTCAGGGCGATGCCTTCGTAGATGGCGGCCTGCGTTTTTACGGCTTCGGTCTGTGCATAGCCTTGCGCTTCGGTACGCGCGGAAGCCACGGCCACCGCCAATAATTGCGCTGGCGACACGCCGCTGGCGAGCTGGGTCTGGATGCTGTCGATGCGGGCGGAAAGCTGGCTGCGTTCCGGCTCGGTCAGCCCGTCGCGTACCTGCTCAAGCTCACGCACGGCACGGCGCACGCGCTCGGCATCCATCTCGTCGCCGGGATTACGACGCGTAACGCTGTTGGCATCGACATCGGCCAACTGCTCCACGTTGAAATCGCTACGGTTTGAAATGGTATCGGCCATGAAATACCCAAGGTTACCTAGGGTAATGATGCCAGAGATTGGTTAGCAAACCGTTAATATCCTAACATTTTAGGCAATTTGAGAGGCGCTAACCCATTGAATTTCACACCGCAGGCAAACAAAAAGCCCCCGAGCCAGAGGCTCGAGGGCTTTTCGTGTTGTTGTTGCTTGCTTTTAGTCAACCGTCTTCGCGGCGTGATTATTGATAACACTGTGAAGCGTTTAAGCGCAGATGAGTAATTATAGGATTGTAAGGTATGAGATTTGGAAACGGCCACTTAAGTGTGGCGATCGTTAATCCGAATCGATCCTTAGAAAGGAGGTAATCCAGCCGCACCTTCCGATACGGCTACCTTGTTACGACTTCACCCCAGTCACCACCCCTGCCGTGGACGGCTGCCAGATTGGCTCACCGGCTTAAGGCAGAAGCGACTCCCATGGTGTGACGGGCGGTGTGTACAAGACCCGGGAACGTATTCACCGCGGCATGCTGATCCGCGATTACTAGCGATTCCAACTTCATGTACTCGAGTTGCAGAGTACAATCCGAACTGAGATTGCTTTTGGGGATTGGCTACTCCTCGCGGAGTCGCTGCCCGTTGTAGCAACCATTGTAGCACGTGTGTAGCCCAGGCCGTAAGGGCCATGATGACTTGACGTCGTCCCCACCTTCCTCCCGCTTATCACGGGCAGTTTCCTTAGAGTTCTCAACTAAATGTTAGCAACTAAGGACGAGGGTTGCGCTCGTTGCGGGACTTAACCCAACATCTCACGACACGAGCTGACGACAGCCATGCAGCACCTGTGTTCCAGCCACCCGAGGTGAAGGAAACCATCTCTGGAATCCAAACTGGACATGTCAAGGCCTGGTAAGGTTCTTCGCGTTGCCTCGAATTAAACCACATGCTCCACCGCTTGTGCGGGTCCCCGTCAATTTCTTTGAGTTTTAACCTTGCGGCCGTACTCCCCAGGCGGAATGCTTAATGCGTTAGCGACGTCACTGAGGGGGAACCCCCCAACAACTAGCATTCATCGTTTACGGCGTGGACTACCAGGGTATCTAATCCTGTTTGATCCCCACGCTTTCGCACCTCAGCGTCAATACTCATCCAGGTAGCCGCCTTCGCCACCGGTGTTCCTCCAAATATCTACGGATTTCACCCCTACATTTGGAATTCCGCTACCCCCTCTGAGATTCTAGCATCGCAGTTTCAAAGGCAGTTCCAGAGTTAAGCTCTGGGATTTCACCCCTGACTTGCGACACAGCCTACGTGCGCTTTACGCCCAGTAATTCCGAACAACGCTAGCCCCCTTCGTATTACCGCGGCTGCTGGCACGAAGTTAGCCGGGGCTTCTTCTCCGAC